>NZ_JAKEVK010000242.1:0-6310 GCF_022398435.1 Pseudoalteromonas sp. Isolate6
GGTTAGTAGATATAATAAGACGAGGTTAGATATTAGGTGGAAACTAAACGGTATGCTAATTTGCGAATAGATCATATTTTTACTAAGTAAAATACTGATCTACTTCTTGTATCTTAGTCATTGAGATCAGAGTTTTACTAACTTTTTAGAAGTAAATGACTTGAAGTTTAGATAAAGCGCGGTGACGCTAGTAGCGGAGCAGCAATTGGTTTGGTATAGATCATTATTTTACTAGCTTAATACAAGCTACGTTGAAAAAGTAAGAAAGGAAAAGCCACACCCGAATATGGTCTGGCTTATTAGAAAACTACTGTTTTTCTACCACAAAGCCTGCAAACCCAAGGGCTTTGAAGAAAGGTTTAGCAATGCCAAAACCTGCGGTGTCTAGCAGCTCTGCAAGACGCATTTTATCCACGGGATAAAACTCATGCTCTAAATTCACCCTCATGCGCTGCTCGCCAACATCAGTCAGCCCGAGTTGTTTGCAAACGACTAATTGCGCTTCACGCTCAAAGCTTGTCGCAGGTTTTTCTAAGTCGGCAATAAAAAGATGACCATCCGACTTTAGCTGCTCACTCATTTGTTTAAACAAGCTTGCTTTATCGCCGTTATCTTTTACAAAGTGCATCACCAGCAAGCACAGTACGGCATCTGCTTGATAGGCCTGTGGTGAAATCGCACCATGATGGATCTGCACGCGCTCCTGTAAGCCTAACTTAGTAAAATGTTGATCTGCAATTGCTAACATATCAGTAGATACATCTTGCGCTATAAATCGCCAACTTGGGTTTAGCTGAGCAAGTTCAACAATTTCTTTGCCTGTCCCCGCACCCACAACCAAAATGGTTGCACTATTCGGGTAAAGCGCTAAAAGTTGTGCTCCAGTAAGCTGGTGAATTAACGCATAACCTGGCACAAGCTTTGTGATCCTAGAGTCGTAGTTTTGGGCTTCTTCGCCCGTGAAAGTCGGCATCCAAATTTCCTTATGTTTGTGGTACTAAATTTAAAGATGAGTAGCCTCCAGGCTGTTTATTCACATGGATACGAGTGGCGATCCGCTCGCTCATCTGAGCAACATGCGAGATCACACCAACCTTGCGGCCCTGTGATTGTAACGCGTCCAGTGCATCAATCGCTACACCTAGCGTCTCGGGGTCTAACGTACCAAACCCTTCATCAATGAATAATGAATGTATTTGCACTTTATTTGACGAAAGCGCAGCAAGTCCAAGTGCTAAAGATAAAGATACCAAGAAGGACTCCCCTCCTGATAAGGTGTTGACGCTACGTTGTTCGTCAGCCATATCTTTATCTATAACCGCAATTTCTAAAGACTGCTCAATATTGGTAAGCAAATAGCGTTTTGAAAGCGTATGCAATTGCTGGTTAGCATACTGCAATAAGATTTTTAACGTTTGCGTTTGCGCCCAATTACGCAACTTTTTGCCTGTTGCGTCGCCTAATAGCTTATCTAGCAAATGCCACTGCTCGTAGTCTTGTTGTAACTGAGCGAGATTTGCCGCTTGTAAAGAGAATTGTTGTTTATTCTGAGCATCAATCTCTAATGCACTTTGCACTTGTAGCAACTGACTTTGAGTTTGTTCAAGTGCTTGCGTCGTCTCGGCATGACTTTGCTTAACGTGCTCACTATCAACCCCATCAGGGTACTTACTTTCAAGTTGGCTGAGTTCTTCACGCTGATGACTAAGCTGCAGCTTAGTGTGTTGAAAGGCTTGCTGAACTTGCGCACACTTTTCTAGATTCGCTCGCGCTTCATCCAACGAAACCTCAAGTAACGCTAGTACTTTTATTTTGTCTAGCTGTCCTTGCTGATCGAGCAACCATTGTTCAAAGCGCGCATCAAGTTGCTGCAAGCGCGATGTTTGCTCGGTAATTTGCTTTTCTAGCTGCGTCAGACTGTGCTGGGTCTTTTCACGCTGTGCTTCGGTTTGGCTCAGCGCCAGCTGGGTTTGTGTGATCTGCTCTCGGCTTTGTTGCTCTTGCTGCTTAAGCTCTGCAATCCAATTATCCAAGCTGGTGTGCTGCTGTGGTAAGTATTCAGCACGTTCGCGATTGAGACGTTCAATATTCTGCTGATGTTGTAAAAGTGTATGTTCTAATTCTTCAAGCCGTTGCGTCTCATCTTGTTTTTGTTGACTGGCAAGATGTAATTGATGCTCAAGCTGAACTTTATTCGCTGTTAACGTATCTGTACGCTCGGTGGTTTCTAGCCAAGTTTGCACTCCTGTTTTAAGTTGGCTAATGGCAGCTTGAGGGGATGAATCAAATTCTTGCCACCACGACTCATCGGAAATTAACGCTTCAAGCCGATGGCGTAAAGCATCCACTGTTTGTGATAGCTGATCATATTCGGTTTGCAAAAAGGCAATATGATTACCTAAATCATGGTGCTGCTGCTGAAGTGCCTGTTGCTTATGTTTAGCCTGCTCGAGATGTTGTTGCGCCTGCTGAACCGACTGCCACTGGCGGTCGATATTATTGCGTAACTTTGATAGCTCATTTAGCTGCGACTGAATACTCAAAAGTTGCGATTCAGCTTGTTCGGCATTGCCAACTTTATACTCATCATTCAACGCATCTAGTCGAGCGCGATTCTCGTTTATTTGCTTAGTGCAGTGAGCGATTTCCTGAGTGACTGACTGCCATAGCGCATTCTCACGCTCTTTTTCACCGACTTGTTGATTATAACGCTGCAACACTTGCTCACGAGCTTGCTCAGCAGCCTGATACTGAGACCGAAAATCCGATAGTAACTGTTCCCAGTGGGCATCTATGTGCTCCACACCATAAGGGTGTTCTTTTGAGCCACATACCATGCATTCTTGCCCAGCTCGCAGTTGAGCGCGTAAATCGCTGATCCGCTCACTTGCGCGTAACTGCACTTGCTCCAAATTATCACGAGTTAGGGCTAGTCGCTGCTTAGACAACTCGTCTTGCTGCTTGGTATCTCGGATCAATATCTCAAGCCTTTCCAAGCCAATATGATGTTGAGTTTGTTGCGACCGTAACTGATGCAGCAAGGCCTCCCCTTCTTCGATACTACGATAGGCTTGCACGCATAGAGACCAGTTCTGTAATGCCAAATTTAGGTCTTGTTGAGTCAAAGGTAGGAGTGCTTCTTTTAACGCTGAAAGCGCGCTGGCTTCGGTATCATAAATCTTTTGTAGTTGCTGTACCTCAGCCTCATGTTTGCTCAATTGTGTACCTAGCGCTTGCTGCTCGTTCGGTAATTTTTGCAACTGGACTTCATGATCATTGCGTTGTTGTTGATACTTTTGCAAATCATCAAATTGAGGCTGAACCACGCTCCATTGTCCGGCAATATTGCTAACTGAGTGCAAGTTCGCTTGCTTATACTCTAGCTGCTTTAATTCAGTAGCGATTTCGCCTTGTTGCATTTGATATTTCTGTATCGCAGTCTCATGTTGCGCAATGAGATTGGCATGCTTATCGAGATAGGGCTTAGTTTCTAGTGCTTGCGCTTTGTGTAGGCTTAGCTTTTCATCCAATATACGAATGGTGTTAAAGCTTGGCTCTAACTTTACAAAATTGGCTTGCTGCGTAGTAAGCTGCTGTTCCAGTTGCTGTTGTTTTGCTTTGAGCGTTGTAATAGCGGATTCAAAATCTTGTTGCAGCAGTGCTAGTCGTTCTTGAGATAGCTGCGCAATGTGTTTATCTGTCAACTCATGCTGCTCACGATTATCACGCATCTCATTGGCTTTTAAGACTTGCTGCGCATATTCCTGCTGTGGCTTTCCCTCTTCTATTTGCTGCTCAAGCATTTGCAGCTTGTGTTCCACCTCAGCTATTTTTTGCTTTCTTAGCTCGACATCCGCGAGCCATTGCAGCTGAGCTTGCAGTTTTGTGCTTGTCTCTTGTTGTCGATTTCTTGTATCAATCAGTTCCGACTTCTGTGCTTCAAGTTCGGCTTGCTGCTCTGGTGACAAGAGCACAATTTGACCTAGCCTATCTTGCTGAGTTTGCAGCTCGATTTTCTTTTGCTTGTGCGCTTCAAAAACCGCTTTACCGATATTACTGAACTTTTCGGTACCTGTAAGACATTCTAATAACTGTGCCCGTTCATCTCCCCCCGCCTTCAAAAACGCAGAGAATTCATGCTGAGCAAGCAGCACAGCTCGAGTAAACTGTTCAAAGTTAAGCCCGACTAGCTGTTCGATTTTTTGTTCTGTTTCTTTTTTCTTCTCACAGACTAGGGTCATATCAGGTAGGCTAAACAACTCAATAGTGGCGGTTTTTAAATTACCTTTAGGGCTTTTTCTAGCGCGCTCTACCGACCAAATAGCTTGATAACGTTTGCTGTCTTGAGCAATAAAAACCACGCTAGCGGATGCCGCAACACAGCCCCGACGCAATAGGTTTCGCGGGTCGTTTAACTTAATGTTATCGCCATTAAATGCAACTTTCTCTTTGTCGTCCGATTTTAACCGTGCGGTTTTGCCATAAAATGCAAGGCAAACCGCATCCAGTAAAGTGCTTTTTCCCGCCCCTGTGTCACCAGTAATGGCATAAAGACCAGTGTCTTTGAGTGGTGCCGCAGTAAAGTCGACTTCTGCGCTTTCTATAGAGGCAAGGTTGGTGATTAATATTTTTTCAAGTTTCATCGCCCTACTCCTCCATGCTCGCGATCACTTCTGCTAACTTTTCATGCAATGTCGCGGGTGCCTTTTCCTGTTCCGGTTCAATTTCGCGGTAGGCAATATCCAACAAGGTATTGGGCGATAACGATTCAACTTTGCCCAAATCTTCAAACAACCACTCACTGGCAGCTGTGCCTTTAGACACCCGCTCAATACCACAAAATTTAATATCCTTTCCTTTTAGCACTTCACCAATCTCGGCTCGAAAGCGGCTATTGGTTTCCGCTGCAGATAATTTTAAGCGAATATAGGGAGCGCTATCGAACTTGCTAAAATCCTGCGCCGCGATAGCTTCGCATAATTCAGTCAAGCGCTTTGCACCATCTTCAGGGATATATAACACATCTTTAAAACGGGGAACGTAAAGGGGGTTTACATCTACCAGACCTTGTTCATTAAATTCAGCGAGCAATACCTGATGCTTATAATTGCGTTCAGAAAACGACATTGGCAGAGGCGTACCGCAGTATCTGATAGCACTTTGCTTCGCGACGGTTTGCGCTTTATGTAAATGACCCAGCGCAACATAGTCAAACTGCTCGCCAAACACGCCCGCAGATACAGCATCAAAACCGCCAATGTTGAGATTACGCTCAGAATCTTCTGAAATCGTTCCCCCCTTGGCGTGCAGATGCCCCATTAGCACAATAGGACCTTTCACTTTTTCTATCGTGCCTAGCGCGTGCTGATAAGCTAATTGTACCCCGGTTTGATAGTCAAACTCGTCATCTAGTGGTTTTGGTAAATCAGCACTGCGCAAAAATGGCATTGCCACAACATGCATATGCTGTGCTGCGATGGGCAAATCGATAACAACCTGTTCAGGCGCTTGCTTGTTAAAGCGACCAATAACATGGGTGTTGAATAAGGTTAAGAGTGGTTTTGCGGTTTCAATGCGATTAGCGGAATCGTGGTTGCCAGCAATCAGAACAATGTGCAGCTGCGGGCACAGTTGAGATGCTTTTTGGATAAAGGTATACAGCTGCTTTTCAGCGCTCGCAGGCGGCGTTGCAGTATGAAAAATATCACCGCTGATCAACAATACATCGATTTGCTGTTCAACAAGCACATCGCATAGCCAGTCTAAAAATAGCCGATGCTCTTCACTGCGATCATGTTCGTAAAACGATTGCCCTAAGTGCCAGTCTGACGTATGTAAAACCTTCATTTAGCGTTCCTTTTCCAATAGAAACGCTAATATAGCATCGTCGAGCAATATTCGTCTTGTGAATATTGACGCTTTCACTGCTTAGTGAGTTAGCTGCCACCAAGCAAAAATGATCACAGGTAATGCTAGTAAAAAGAATTTAGCAGGTAACTTGAAAACACGACTATGTTTATCTTGCACACGTTTAATCGCCGATTTCTCGTTACAGGCAGCTACCTTATCAACATAAAAATAGCCATCATCTAAATAATCTTTACAGTTTTGTTCGTCTGCAGGAATTGCAACAAACTTCTCTTGTTTTTTTAGTATGTAGAAATCCATACTGCCCACCACATTTGATTCGCTAAACGGGTATTTAGTACAGAGCAAAACTAACGCCAGTTTTACCCAGAGATTGTAAAGTGCGCGATTTTAAAGATAAACTTGGGTCAATATCAACAACTAATTTTGTTTTCTTTATTTA
>NZ_JAKEVK010000243.1:0-6304 GCF_022398435.1 Pseudoalteromonas sp. Isolate6
GAATAATGATCTAATTAGAGATTTAGGTGAGAAGCATAGAAAGTAATGATTAATATCTTAGTGGTGCTGTTGCTATTACACTTTTTGATTGCTGCGTCTTTCATGAGCAAAGCGTCTTGTCGTAACACTGGGCTATTTCGTATCGCGAACGGTTTTGCTATCGGCGTGGTAATTTGTATCGCTTTTGGCTGGGGGAGTTGGGCAACGCAAGGTGATATTGCCAGTGGCTTGTTTGAAATAAACTTTTTACGGCTTAGTGTGGTGTCATTGATTGGCTTTATGAGCTTTATTTTACTGCGCTACTCCATTCATTATTTACATGGTGAAAAACACCGGGGCCGTTATTTTCGCTATCTACTCACCACCTTACTGAGTGTAACTATTGTGGTGCTCAGTAATCACCTCATTCTATTTTGGTTGGCTTGGGTCGGCATTAGTTTGAGCCTGCACCGTTTACTGCTATTTTACCCTAACCGCCCGAGAGCGACATTGGCCGCCCACAAAAAGTTTATATTGGCACGCTTGGCAGAAAGTGCATTGCTGGGGGCTTTTATTTGTATCTACCTCAGCACTGGCATGCTCCAGATTAATGACATCACTGACTATTACTTAACTCACTCAACGACACTCACTGTGTTAGATCAATCAGCAGCTGGCTTACTTGCAATTGTGGCACTGATAAAGTGCGCGCAACTGCCTGTGCATGGCTGGTTGATGCAAGTAGTTGAATCACCCACACCGGTAAGTGCTCTGTTACATGCAGGGATCATTAATCTGGGTGGTTTTTTGGTGATGGTATTTGGCCCTTTGATTTTACGCGTAGAAGCTGCGAAATGGCTGCTCTTGATTGTGGCAGGAATAACGACATTATTGGCCGCACTTATCATGACAACGCGGATCAGTTTAAAAGTGCGCTTGGCTTGGTCAACCTGTGCACAAATGGGATTGATGCTAGTGGAGTGTGCTTTGGGGCTATATGAATTAGCGCTACTACACTTATTGGCGCATTCAGCCTACAAAGCCCACGCATTTTTAAACTCAAGCCAGTGGATCCATGAAGATTTGACTCGTCGCTTGAGCGACCAACTTGAACCACCCTTGTGGCAATGGCTTATTGCACTTGCTGTAGCAACTGGCCTCACTACAGCGGCTGCAATCGTTATTGAATATCAAGGCCCTGTCAGTATTTGGGGATTAATGGTTGGCGCATTAACGGTGTGGTTAGCGCTGCGTTTTGAGGCGCAAGCCCCTAGTAGCTATTTTAGAATCATCACCGCAGCTGTTGTGTTGTTGGCAGCCTATAGTGCGCAAAAGTGGCTATTGCACTTGGTGGTCGCGCTACCAAATGAGCTCAGGGCGCAAGCACTCGATGGTGCAGATCTTTGGTTGCTCGGCCTAGTAGTGTTACTCATCGTAGTAAATTATCTGCTCTATTACCGGGCGCATTTGGTAACGGTGCAAAAACTCTCTCGGGCGTTGTATGCCGGCTTGTATTTAGACGAGTGGATGACGCGTTTAACCATATTACTTTGGCCCGTCCATTTGCCAAGTATTAAAAAGCAGAAACACCTAGCCATTCATCGCTATGCTGCAGGGCACGAGGAGCAGAAGTAATGATAGAGACACAAGAAAACAAACAGACTCAGCTATCCAAGCCGCAACAGCAACAACTACTGAGCGCTGAAACACGTATTGCGCCAACTTGGCCGCTCGATCAATTAATCGCAGTGAATCCATTTTGGGGAATGCGCGATCTGCCTTTTGATGCTGTGGTCAATAAAATGAGCGCATTGGCACAGGTTAGAATGTTAATGCCCGTGGCATTTTATCTTGAACAATGGCAGCAAGAGGCGATTTCAGAGCAAGCGTTGCAGCAATCTGCGGCACATTACGGGGTGGAACGCAGTACCAGCGCACTACTTAATTGGCTCAAAAAAAGTCACTGCGGCGAGTTGCCACATTGGCATACATTAGCGGACTTGCTTGATCGCTACCGCTCTGAACATAAGATGCCATGGCAAGAGGAGATCAGCCAGCAAATCAGCCAATTTTGCGCCGCGCATTATCAGCAGGTGCAGCCTATTCTCAAACAAACCCAAGGTGAAGAGAGGCTCTGTTTGTATCGCCACTGGCATGAAACCGTATCGCGAGACTTGGGGATAAGCATCGTCATGGGGGAGTCAGGCTTAGTTGATTACTTTAAGGCTCTGCCAACATCACCTGAGTCTTTAATTGCACTCGCTGTCGACACCTTAGGGATTGGGTTTAATGAGCTGAGTGATTATGCGCACATGCTACTGCTAGACATTAATGGTTGGGCATCTTGGGCGGCTTATGAACGCTGGCAAGCAGATCTTGCCCAGCATCTAGCTTCCGATATGCGTGCGCTATTGGCAATTCGAATGGCGTGGGAGCTGGTGATTTGGCGTTATGTGAGTGAGCGCCATCCAACGACCTTTACCCGTATTCAATACCATTGGAACAAGCAAAAGCTGCAACTTGCTGAGATTGTGCTTGAACATAAAAAAGCATTGTTGCCACGGCTGGTATTTCAGCGGGCACTTGAGCTTAGTTATCAAGCCACTTTAGTGGGGCAGATAAAAGCTCAGCAGGTAAAACCTGAAGGCGCTCGTGAGCAAGCTACACCGACCTTACAAGCGGCTTTTTGTATTGATGTGCGCTCAGAGGTGATCCGTCGCGCGCTCGAAGCTCAAAACGCAGGTATTCAAACCATAGGTTATGCTGGCTTTTTTGGCCTACCGATTGATTATCATGCGACTAACTGTCGTTTTAGTCGGCCCCAGTTACCCGGATTGTTAAAAGCACCAATCACCGCAATACAAACGCCAGCCCCCCAGCACCTTGCCACAAAACGCCAGCAAGCTGGCCGTTGGCATAGCTGGTCTCACTCTGCTGCGGCTTCGTTTTCGATGGTGGAGTCGATGGGGATGAGTTACTTTTATCAGCTATTTAGCAAAGTGTTTTCACTGCAAAAAACTCAGCACCCCGTCGATAGCCATATTGATTCAAGAAAGTGGCAGTTAAAACAAGGCGAGCAAGAAGTTACAGTTTTGGAGCAAGCTAAACTCGCAGCTGGCATATTAAAAGGAATGGGACTGACTGAATTTGCTGATACAGTCCTATTGGTTGGCCACGGAGCGCATACCACCAATAATTTACATGAAGCCGGGCTGCAATGTGGTGCATGTGGCGGCCAGTCGGGGGAAGTAAATGTTAAAGTACTTGCGCAACTTCTTAACGACCAAGCTGTACGCGCAGAATTAATTGCGCGGGGCATTACTATTCCATCGCAAACGCGGTTTGTTGCAGCGCTACATAATACCACCACTGAAACAATAATCCTCTATGGTGATGTAGATATAGAGGTAACCGGCTGGTTAAAGCAGGCATCGCACCAGGCTCGAGTGGAGCGTGCTCATACGCTTGCGATAACTGGCAAAGAGTTATCTGTACAGCAATTAGAGCAGCAATTTATAGCCCGGACTAAAGATTGGTCTCAAGTCAGGCCGGAATGGGGCCTTGCCAACAATGCTGCATTTGTGGTCGCACCGAGACAAGTTACGCAGGGAGTTGACTTGCAAGGCCGAGTCTTTTTGCATGAATACAGCGCCGAGCAAGACCAAGACTTTAGTCAGTTAACTGCTATTTTAACCGCTCCTATGCTCGTCACTAACTGGATCAATATGCAATATAACGCTTCGGTAACCGATACCCACAAATACGGCAGTGGTAACAAGGTGCTGCATAATGTAGTAGGGGGAAGGATTGGAGTGTTTGAAGGTAATGGCGGAGATTTGCGAATTGGCCTGCCAATGCAATCCGTTCACAACGGTGAAAAATGGATGCATACCCCACAACGTTTAAGCGTCATTGTACAAGCACCAACCGAGGCGCTTGAGCAAATCATGACAGCACACTCAGTTGTAAAGCAATTGGTAGAAAACGAGTGGCTTTATCTTCTGTCTATTTCGCCTAATTGTAACGAAGTTAGACGATTTGATAATGGTAAGTGGGAACTTCTTTGAATTCAAACGAAACTCGTTGCAACTTAATAAGTTATTGTGCAGAGTATTGCAGGAATTGAAAGGTGTGGCAGGACGCTACGTAAGCTAAACGACCTCCTAGCCACCGACATTGGACTGTTTATACAAGGAGGCTGCTAGTGGCTTTTGATTATGGCTCTATTGATTTAGGGCTTAAAAACCCATTTAAAACGGAAGGTAAAATCACTGCTATTCGTGGTGCAATACAAACTATTGCGGGCATTGCATTACTGGTGATTGCCGCCAGCTCCGTTAAGAGCGATGCGGGTATGGGTTGGATCATCATGCTATTTGGCATGTTGATTTTAGGTCTTGGGATCACTTCTCTTGCAAAAGGAATATATGCAACGCTGCGCTTTTTTGTGGGTCGTAATCACCCCACCTCTTTAGCTTATAACTTCAGTAAGTCAGAAACTTCAACCGCCCAGCAAGAAAAGGCTGATGTGGCTTACCGTGCTAAAACGCTAGAAGAAATGTTGATTGGCCGAAAGAACAGCACGTTTGTAGAACCGAAAGGTTTCTTATCGCGTTTACTTCACAGCATTGCACCTAAATTACTTTTTCTCCCTTATCCTATCAGAAATATGAGCCAACGCTTATTTGGTGCATGGGTGAGTACATTAACCGCACTCGTGCTTTATGGTGTGGTGGCGTTTGTATCGCTATCGGGCTTTGCCGGTGATGCTGGGGAGCTGACTTTTCCAATCTATAGCACCTTACTGATGATATATATTTTGTCATGTTGGTACAGCGCGGCTAAACCGATTTCACGCAAAGCGGAACATGCTATTGAATCTTTGGGGAGCGCGACCCTTGCTAAAGTGATTTCGCTCTCTTTTGTGCTACCAATCTTGATAGGCCTAACTTTGTCTTACATCATGGATGAAGGGAAGTTAAGTAAAGCCGATATTGAGCTCTTTTTTGCGCCTTTGCCTAGTCTTCATACTTGGGCTTATCTCACGGGCGTTATCGTGCTTGCACTTGGCTGTAGCGCCATTATTGCTGTTATGCTTAAAGCGCGTTTAGATAAAGTAAACCCAGTGGTTGAAGTGTCTGAATTAAGAGAAAACTGGC
Source organism: Pseudoalteromonas sp. Isolate6 (assembly GCF_022398435.1). Classification (NCBI taxonomy): domain Bacteria; kingdom Pseudomonadati; phylum Pseudomonadota; class Gammaproteobacteria; order Alteromonadales; family Pseudoalteromonadaceae; genus Pseudoalteromonas; species Pseudoalteromonas sp. Isolate6. The sequence goes on from NZ_JAKEVK010000243.1 coordinate 5,139, forward strand.
AAGAGTCCGTACATCCAAACGAGATATTTATTAACTTAGACAACTTGGTGATGGCAAATCGCCGCTATAAAGAAGTACCAAACCGGGTTTATCGTGAGCTAGATCCCAGCTTGCAAGAACAAGTTGATGGTAAAGGTGGCTTTAAAGGCGAAATGATCCAAGAAGTACAACCTAAAGTTCTCCCCCTAGATTTAGGTAAATCATTTGAGCGCTTTAGGTTTTTATCTTTGCTTGGTGGTAACTTACTGCTACTAGTGACCCTTGGGCTAAGTGTCTTTTTTGCTTATGCCGTAGTAGATATTTACCACTATGTAACGAGCGCCAATATCAGTAATTTTTCTAGTGCCTTCAGCGAAGAAAACATCGCGTCGTTCAGCGCCGTTGTGATGGTAGCCGTACATATACTGCTTAGTGGCTTATTGATTAAATCGTTTGCATCAATGCTCAACAATGCTGCACACGTATTCTATGCCGAGATGCAGTTTGAATCTCTGCTGGTTTATTTTAAGTGTGAAGGGACATTTACTGAGTCTAAAATATCAACAGGTACTGGCATTCACGATTCCACACGCTCTGAAAATACGCTAGTACGCAGCAGTATTACCCCTTGGGTAGTGGTGTCGAGAATAGTATCAACGACCTTCGCTGCCACGGGTATGAAAAACCTAGAGCACCCAAGACATATTCTAGAAATGCATAAAGACGATGCACAGCTAAGCGACATCCGTAAAGATGTGATTAGTTTCTTAAAAGATCGGGAGTCCATTGCCGCAATTACCAGCGAGCGTGATTTAGGTAACGCCTCACAAGTATACCAACTCAACCAGCAAACGAGAGCTGTGGACCAAAACCACCAACTGCGTGCAAGTAGTGACGAAGCCGGTGCTTATCTGCGCCGAGAAGAAGCACTCGAAAATAAAGAAGAGTAAAATACAAATGCCACCCTCGGGTGGCAATCTAAACATATAAAAACTCAAAAACTTACCGAAAAGAAACCGCTCAAAAATGCCTGTTTTCCTACCAAACTGCCCACCACTTGTATATGGCTTTTACTAAATCCTAGTGGTTAGCAATGGAAAAACAGTGCCGTTTTTATACTGCTATTAGGACTTAAAAATAGAAGTTTTGAAGGGCTTTATCGAGTGGTTTTTCAACATATTATTTAT
>NZ_JAKEVK010000244.1:0-6223 GCF_022398435.1 Pseudoalteromonas sp. Isolate6
TAATCCCACTTGGGCCAATCTAAAGGCGAGAGCCGAAGCCCCCTTTGGTCCGTAGACATTATGCGGTATTAGCCATCGTTTCCAATGGTTGTCCCCCACCTCAAGGCATGTTCCCAAGCATTACTCACCCGTCCGCCGCTCGTCATCTTCTAGCAAGCTAGAAATGTTACCGCTCGACTTGCATGTGTTAGGCCTGCCGCCAGCGTTCAATCTGAGCCATGATCAAACTCTTCAATTAAAAGTTTTTTGAACCCGAAGATTCGTGCTCAATGAATTCTGATTGTTTGTTTCTACTTTTCAAAAAAGTAAAATCAAAACGAATTGACTATATAGTCACTCAGTTACAATTGAGACTCTAAATTTGTTTGCGTCATCTAGCGAACTAAAATCTGCTGTTAGAACTCAATCTGTACGAGTGCCCACACAGATGATTGCTTCATATTTTTAAAGAACGTTTCGAAACATTTCGTTGTTTCGAGGGATGTGCATTCTAAGCATTCCCAATTTTTTGTCAACACTTAATTTTGAATTTCTTTAGCAGAAGTTTCGAACTTAAGTTTTACTTGACGCTAACTCGTTGCTGCTTTGCTTTTCAGCGTAGCGCCCCGTGTCAGTGGGGTCGCATTATAGGGAGATCCGATTTTAGTGCAACCCTTTTTTTCGGTTTTTTCTATTTATTTTTCAAATGCTTTTTAGCCCACCGAATCCTAACAACTTATCCACATTTTCTGTGGATAACCCACAGGAATTTCGGCTTTTGCTGTTCTTTGTGGTAGATTACCGCCCCATTATTTACTCGTTCTTAGAAAAAGGCTAAATACATGGCTGATATCTTAAACTCGATAAGTGGTCTTTTATGGGGCCATCTACTTATCTACCTCTTAATAGCTGCAGGTGTATTCTTCACCATTAGGCTTGGCTTTATTCAATTCACTCAATTCCCATATATGGTGAAGGTAATGATGCAAAGCCGCGAAGGTGCTGAAGATGGTATCTCCTCTTTTCAAGCATTCTGTACTTCACTCGCCGCACGAGTTGGTACCGGTAATATGGCAGGTGTTGGCGTTGCGCTCTATTTAGGCGGTCCTGGTGCTATATTATGGATGTGGCTCATTGCCTTGATTGGTATGGCGACCAGTTTTGCTGAAAGTTGCTTAGCGCAGCTATATAAGACAAAAGATGATGACGGAAACTTCCGTGGTGGCCCTGCTTATTATATGGAGCTAGGTTTAAAACGTAAGTGGATGGGGGTGTTGTTCTCACTTTGCCTTATCCTTGCATTTGGTTTCGTCTTTAATGCAGTACAAGCCAACTCCATTGCTGCAGCATTTAACGTTGCCTTTGATGTGCCTAAATATGTGATGGGTATTGCGTTAGTAGCAGCTTCTGGGATTATCATCTTCGGTGGTTTAAAAACCATTGCACGCTTTGCCGAGCTCGTCGTGCCTTTTATGGCCGTTGCTTATCTTATACTTGCACTTTACGTCTGTGCTGTGAACTTTTCGCAGCTGCCAGATATATTCATGTTAATAGTAAAAAGTGCAATGGGTATTGAACAAGCAGGTGCTGGTGCTATTGGCTACGCCGTAATGCAAGCGATGCTTCAAGGGATCAAGCGCGGCTTATTTTCAAATGAAGCCGGTATGGGTAGCGCTGCAAACGCCGCTGCAAGTGCAACACCAAACCCGAACCATCCTGCATCGCAGGGTTATGTGCAAATGCTAGGTGTATTTGTAGACACTATAGTGATCTGTACAGCGACAGCTTCGCTTATCCTTTTATCTGGTCAGCTTGAGCCAAATTCAGGCTTGACTGGCATTGAGTTAACACAATCTGCGTTGGTTCACCATGTAGGTGAATGGGGTGCAACTTTCGTTGCAGTCGCTATTTTATTTTTTGCTTTTACCTCTATTGTTGCCAACTATAGTTACGCAGAAACCAATCTTCTGTTTTTAGATCATCATTCAAAGAAAGGCATGATGGTATTCAGAGCTTGTGTATTAGGTATGGTAATGTTTGGTGCGGTAAGTGAACTTGGACTAGTTTGGACTCTCGCCGACATTTCAATGGGGTTAATGGCTGTAGTTAACGTGGTTGCACTCTTCATGCTTCGTAAAGTCGTGATGTGGCTTGCTACGGATTATAAAAAGCAGCTTAAAGCTGGCGTAACCCCAGAGTTTGATCCGAGTACCAACCCAGAAGTAGAAAAAACACTACCAAAGGGCATTTGGACTAAATAGACCAATACAGCGCACTAATGCTGATATTTAGTGCGCTTTTTCTTTATAAAACTCACCCGTATATGAAGAAGACCACAAAAACATCCCCTTGAGTTCATTTAATGTCCAAACAAACCAACCACTTATTGCCTTTCAAAAAAAAATCCGTATAGTAAAGCACAAGTCGGCATATAGCGCAGCTTGGTAGCGCACTGTCATGGGGTGTCAGGGGTCGCAGGTTCAAATCCTGCTATGCCGACCAGCTTTTCCTTACCCTGTTCAATAAATCCTTTAAGTTACCTTTCTGACTTTCATATTTAGCTTACATCTTATTAGTATTTCACCTCAAACAATCCGCGCTGTTGATATTGATTGGATACGGATTGGAGGATATATAGAAAGCGCTGCTTTTCAAAAGTTTGTCATTAAGTCAATCGTCTTCTCAATATACATTAGCACCGTATATCTATTATTATGTCGTAGCCTCTCGTTTTGCTCGCTATAAAACTCCTACATAGTAATTTTTAGCACTTAAGGCAAAGCTAAAATCAAAGCAATTATCGAATTATATTGGCCATTGATTTCCAAGTTCGCTTTCTTAAACTAATATTAAGGGCACGGTTCAGAACAAGGAGTCACTTATGCCAGGTGCATTCGCCCATATCACGGCAGCTAATTTAGCAACTGAAAACAACGCTTTGATGGCGATGGATATACCTACTAAAGCTAAGCTTATTCTTAGTACTAAACAAAAGTACGTAGAACTTGGGTGTGTTTCGCCAGATTACCCTTATTTGGCTGTTGGCCAATCGGAGCAGAATAAGTGGGCTGACTTGATGCATTACGAGCGTACGGGAGAGATAATTAAAGCGGCTATAGCATATTGCCAAACACTGGATGGGGAAGCGCAAGAAAAATGCTTTGCTTGGCTTTGCGGTTATATGTCTCACGTTGCAGCTGACATTACTATCCACCCCGTTGTGGAATTAAAAGTTGGCCCCTATGAACAAAACCAAACAGCCCATCGCGATTGTGAAATGCATCAAGATTCGTTTATCTGGGAGCGGCTAAATTTAGGTGAAATTGGCCATGCCGATAGAGTTAAACTCAACATCGGATCATGTACTAATGCCGACGGCACTTTTGATCGCGATATTCAAAGTATTTGGCAGCATATATTAGCACTCGTCCACACTGACTATTCAAATGATGTAGCACCAGACTTTGAAGCTTGGCATGATGGCTTTCAGTTAGTTGTCGATAGCGTCGAGGAAGGTTATCGACTTTTCCCTATCGCGCGACATGTAGCCGCAGGTAGAGGTCTTTTTTATCCACGCAAAGATGAAATAAATCAAGACTACATCGAACACCTAACTACCCCCGATACGCCAATGCATTACAATGAAATTTTCGGTAAAGCGGTTGATAATATTAGGTACTATATAACCATTGTCGCTAACGCTGTGTTTGAGAGAAAAGCATACGGCGAAATCCGAAACTGGAACTTAGATACCGGTAAAGATGAGTCAGGTCATTTAACCGCATGGGAGCGATAGCATGAAATATATAGCACTTGCCGCCGTTATTTTTTTGTCACTGGGATGCACCAAGACAGCATACAGTAATGACCCTGAAGATATGGCTGATCTTGCTTCTCAGCTCAAAGATATTGCTGCCGCTGTGGATGGTACTTTAAAGTTCAGCACCAAGAAATTTGACGACCCACAAGCGCTACTAATGGCAGCGATTAATAACGATGCCAGCAAAATTGCATCGTTTGAGGGTTATCAACTCAAGGTAGAAACGCAGGCAAACCACGCAGTCCTGTTGTTATGCAAAGATGAGGTGATACTGATTGAAGATGCCGGCTGCACCGCACAGTCTGACGTTCAACATTGGCAATCGGAACAAAAGCAGGCATGCCAACTAACCATCAATACCACCGAGGTATGCAAGTCTTAACTTGGTTGTTGCTGAGCAGTAACCTGTAATTTAGCTGGTCACGCTCGGCACAGGGATCGTCTTAGGGTTCAGCACTGCGGCTCAGTCAAAAACCCAGTTTATTGCCATGTTTTTCACCAAGTACATACCACTTTCTTGTTTATCACAGCGGCTTTCGCTGGTTCGCGTTATATAAATTGTAGGCAAATTTTGCTGAGATGCTTCCACTTTTTGGGTTTGATCTGCGCACATTTTCTGCACCACATCACGCAGTGCATTTTCCTCAAGCAGATGACTAATCAACAGCCGTTTATCTTTACCTTTTAGCGGTGGTTGGACGTTTTTTGCTACGTTATACAATGCTGACATAAGGTGTTTACTGCTCGCTGGATGAAATGAGTAATAAAAACGCTGTGGAGTGAGGGCTTCAACCACAACCACACCTTTTTTACCTATTACAGAAAAGCGTCCAGTGGTCTTTTCAAGCTTTAGTGCCGTAGTTTCATCGACACCAAAGCCAAACTTTTGACCACTTTGCTGAGCAAGCACCGCAAGCCTAAAGCTTCTGCCTCGCTCGCTGAAGTGTGTATCTAAAATGCCATATGAAAAGGTCCCTAACCCACCCGCTGGATCATAAGTTAATGAGTCAGAAATTAACTTGCCACACCCTCCATGCATATCACAGTTTTGCGCAGGTGCAGCAGCATTTAGCGCCCCATTTTGCAACGCCTCAATGCTACTACCATTGGTGATCATAGGCACATTGCCAAAGTTATTCTTTCCACCTGACTGCACCGCAGTGCCTGCGCTAGTTCCAATCACGATCGGAACTTGTTTTAATGCCACAGTCCAAGGATAGGGAGTTTGCGTATCACTGGAGTACATGACTTGTTTGGTCAGCGACTGATCACCGCCATTGAACATGATAGCATCGGCGCTTTTTATTTGTCGTGTTAGTTGTTCTACACCACGCTGACACAATTTATACTCACTCAGTGTCCTATCTGGGTAAACGGCTTCTCGATTATAAATGCCATTAAGCGTATTTCGGTAAAAATCTAGATTTTTACAAGCGTTGTTGTTGATTGCAGCGGCTAGTGCAGGAGTTAATGGTAACCATTGTGCGTCGATATCGTAGTCTTGAAACAACCCTTGATAAAAGTCTGCAGACTCGTAAGGGTCTCGAGATGACGCAGTCACAAGTAATAACTTTTTATCCTTGGTTTTAGTAATACTCGCGACGATATCTTCTAGAATTTCAGTGCTTGCGACTTCACTATTCCCTTCGGTATTGACCAACTCAGGGATCCGCTTATGCTGATACAACAAAGGCAGCTCGAGCATATCAAAGAAAAAGTAAAACTCTTTATTGCTCCACTCTCGGTATAGTTCATCATCCAACTGTTTAACCCATTGGGTAAGATCAGTTTTAGACAGCGCCTTATTTAGCGGTAAATTTTCCAGCAGTTTTAAGGTGCGCTTAAGGTGCTTTTTATTTGCGGTAGGCCAACTACCGGCAAATCTTTTTGTTGCCATTTCATCAACAGAAAATAATAAATGTGTTTTCGCAGCAGCAGAAAACTCGACATTTTCTTCACAATTTTTTGTTGCCATACTAGAGCAAGTTTTAAGTGCACCACCTATTAAATAAAGTGTTTGTGCAGAAGAGGTTAAGCTGAAAAAAAGCGTGCACACCGTGATAACTGAGCGGGTAAAAAACGCAACATTCATGATAAATTCCAAACAATTTTGTTAAAAACGACTTGTCAGCACAAAAACGCTTGTGCTATAAATTTTAATGAACATTGCAAAGAGCAAGCTAGCACAAGCCAGTTTGCATTGTCAAAAAACACGAGATGAAACTATGTTGAAGAAAGCGTTCAAATTTGTTTGCTACTTCTACTCACCTCACTACCTTTCAGAGTGGTTCGACGAGTAGACACACGGTGTAATACCGTGGTGTTGTCTATTGAATGCAACCCCACCTATTAATTTCTTATAAAAATTAAACGGCTGTGTATAGGCGCTTTATCGCGATTTTTCGCAGTGGCGTGATCCTTATT
>NZ_JAKEVK010000245.1:0-6043 GCF_022398435.1 Pseudoalteromonas sp. Isolate6
ACATAGATTTAACGAGAATTATCACAATAATAATAAGATTATGTCGGAGCCTATAAAATGAAAAAAATGCTACTCTCACTCGCAGTATCAGCAGCTCTTGCTGGCTGTGGAGGCGGTGAAACGTTAGAAGATGTAAAAAATGATACTACACCCGTTTCTCCAACGATTTCTGTTAAATTTGATCCATCAGGCGGTGTGATCTCAGTTCCAAACGATATCCTTTTATCCGGCACTCAAGACGGAACTCTAAACTTACCTGACGAAATGTTAGGAATGAAGGATGGTGAAGGTAATCCTCTGGTGACACGTGCAAGCTATGCAAACCCAAGTATTGTGGTTGGTGCCTTAGATGGTTGGTCAACACAAATGCCCTATGTTATCGACATGACGACACCGAATGGGTTGACATTAGATGCGCAAAGCGTCATGACTCCCGGCGCCGTACGAATTTTTGAAGTTGAAATGGGTGGACCATTACAAACTGACGAACAGTGTGCGCAGCTACCGTCAGGGATAACATGTAAATTTGTTGCTGAATTGGAGTTTGGTCCCCAAGGCGATTTCGTAGCGATGACGAATGGAGCTGGAAATGGCATTGTAGTGGTTCCTGTCAAGCCGCTTAAACCAAGTACGACTTATATTACTGTTTTAACCCGCACTTTGAAGGACTCCAGCGGACAAAGTGTTGACCCATCATCGACGTATAGCTTATTGCGTCAAAACGCACCACTGGTGACCGATGCGCAAAAATCCTTGCAAGCAGTAATACAAAGTTATGAGGAAGCGGTTACCAAAGCTGGGGTAGATGGTACCGAAATTATTTACACTGCAGCTATGACTACACAATCAGCTGGTGCTGGTTTAGCTGCGACTAAAGCTTTACTTGCACAATCACTCGCAAAGAACGCTCCACCAGTAATCGCAGTTCCTGGTCAGGCACCGATGACGGTTGCTGACGCACTGGAAGGTAAAGTGCCAGCGGCTTTATTGCCTGCTTTCCAACAAATTAAATTAATGCGTGGTGTTATTCAACTTCCTCAGTATTTAGCGAAGCCAAAAACAGGTGGCATTGAAGCATTAGCAGATACCTACTGGCAAGCGTTATGCGACAGCCCAGTTACACTGGGTGGGTATGTTGCACAAGGTGGCCAATTACCCCAAGTAACAGAAGGAGATGATAAGCTTTGTGAGAGCTTCCCTGTGCCTGAAGGTGTGCCGAAATTTAGAAGTATTGGCGTGGATAAACAGCGTTTTATTACCCAATATAACCCAATTCCTAAGCAGCAATGGCTTGCTAATGTGCCTGTGCAAATTACATTTCCTGCTAACGATGCGGCGCGTCCAGAAAGCGGATGGCCAGTGGTTATTCTCCAACATGGGATCACCAGCAAGAAAGAAGATATGCTTGGCTTAACCTTGTCTCTTACGCAAGCAGGCTTTGCGACGGTAGCAATCGACCACCCGATGCACGGCGAGCGCGGCATTGATATTGACGGTGATGGCAACGACGAGTTTAATGCGTCGACGGGTAGTGTACTTTCTTACATGAATCTAACATCGTTGTTAGTTGCGCGTGATAACTTAAAGCAATCAGCTGCAGATTTAATGGGGTTACGTTTAGGCTTAAACTTTATTAATCAAGCATCTGGTGGCCAAGTTAACTTCAATACCCAGCAAGTTAGTTACCTAGGTCACTCACTTGGTTCAGTTGTAGGCCCAAGCTTCCTCGCTCAAACCAATGCGCCATTAAATCCAGCAATTGATGGCTTCTTTAAAGTTGAGTCAGCAGCACTTGCAAGTGGTGGTTCGGGCATTGCTAACTTCTTGATTGAGTCAAAATCATTTGGTCCGTTTGTACAAGGCTCCGTGTTGAGTTCTGCAGGTAATCTCGCATCGCAAGCGTTTAATGCCTATCTGCAAGAAGGCGCAGTTGCTGACTGTGGTACGTTTGCTGCGGATCAAAGCAAATATGTTTCTTGTGCATATGGAACGTTTAGAGCGAATTTAGAAGCGGCTGGAGACACCGCGACATTAGCACTGATTGATGGTACGGTGACGCAATTCGGTTTTGCAGCACAAACCGCATTAGATAGTGCAGATCCACTAAACTATGCAGCTTCCGTGAAAGCGCTACAAACGCCAGTATATATGAGTGTTGTTACGGGTGGTGTTGATGGCAATGCAGCTGACCTGGTTATTCCTCCAACAACAGAGCGTAGCTTCTTGTCAGGTAGCTTACCTCTTGCTGGTTTCATGGGCTTAATGCCAGCAAGTGAAACGCAAATGAGTCAAGACGGAACACCTGGAAGTTATGTAGTGAAGTTCTCTCAGGGCCATCACAGTTCAATCTTAACGACAGGCTTTGATGAAAAAGCCGGTGGCACAGCAGCGGGACACGCAGCGGCGTCAATTGAAATGCAAACACAAGTTGCAAGCTTCTTGAAGTCAAAGGGTTTGGTTTTACAAGTATCTAACCCAGATGTTGTTGCAAACTAAGACATTTTTCGAGACTATAAAAGGCCGCAGCTAGCGGCCTTTTTTGTGTCTATTTAATATTGAGTTAAATGGGCCCCTTTATGAGCTAAATGAGGAGAACGACTTGGCATTTTTGTTTGAATATGGGTTATTTCTAGCCAAGACAGTAACCATTATCTTTGGTATCGCAGTAGTCATTATTTTGATGGTGGGAGCAAGCTCAAAACCAAAATCGAAAAAGGGCGAAATTGAAGTTACCGATTTAAGCGACAGTCTGGCGCAGTCCAAAGAACAGTTTTTAGAACAAACCTTAGATAAAAAGGCGTTAAAGGCACGAAATAAAGCACAGTCTAAGGAGCAAAAAAGCAAAGGTAAAAACAAGGAAGACACCAAGAATGTATTCTATATCGAATTCAACGGCAGTATGGATGCTCATGAAGTCTCAGATCTTCGCGAAGAGATAAATGCCATTCTTATGATCGCTGACAAGGCCACGGATCAAGTCATTGTCTCAGTTGAAAGTGGCGGTGGTGTCGTACACGGTTATGGACTTGGTGCATCGCAACTTTCGCGCATCAAGCAAGCGGGTATTACACTGACGGTCTGTGTGGACAAGGTTGCTGCAAGTGGCGGATATATGATGGCCTGTGTCGCAGATAAGATTATTGCAGCACCATTTGCAATTATTGGTTCAATCGGCGTAATTGCGCAGATCCCCAACTTTAATCGTTTATTAAAAAAGAATAACGTTGATTTTGAAATGGTAACCGCTGGTGAGTATAAGCGTACACTCACCCTATTTGGTGAGAATACGGATAAAGGAAGAGAAAAGTTTAAGGAGGAGATTGAAGAAACGCATGGTCTGTTCAAACACTTTGTCTCTGATAATCGTACCGAGCTTGATATTGAGAAAGTAGCGACTGGAGAACATTGGTTTGGTACACAAGCCTTAGAGCTTAAACTAGTCGATGAAATCTCAACCAGTGACGATTTACTCATGTCCCTAAATGAAAGTCACCAACTTTATAAGGTGGCTTATAAGACTAAAAAAGGCGTTGCTGAGAAGTTTGGTTTGCAACTGGGCAATGCTGTTGAGCGTTTTAGCATCAAAGCATTGTCTAAACTGAACCTATCAAAGTACTCCGCGTAATTTTTACTCCTGCGCTGGTGGGTGGTAGCTGGTTATCATCTATCAGCGCAGAAATACATCGACGAACAAAACATTGAGTTACGTGGTACGTAGTTTGCCATATTGCTGCTAGATTCGATAAAACCTTCATCAATAGTATCTGGCTCATTTACTTACTACAATTACAATCAAGTTTACTGGCAAGGCCAACAGCGAAGCTCTCATATTGTCATTGAACTGGTTTATCGAGTTTTATCAGACGCTCCATTACAACACATGCAGTTAGGTCTCCAGTAACATTAAGCACGGTTCGACACATATCTAATATCCTATCTACACCTAAGATAAGCGCAATACCTGCAGCGGGGATCCCAAAACTAGTTAACACTGAAGCCAAAATTACAATACCGACACCAGGGGTACTTGGGGAGCCAATGGATGCACCAACAGTGGTGAGTATCAGTAACATGATTTGACTATCGGTGAGGGTAATGCCAAAAACTTGAGTTAAAAATAGTGCTGCAATCACTTGATATAGCGCTGTGCCGTCCATGTTGATAGTGGCACCTAGAGGAATAATAAACTGGACAATGGGTTTTTTTACGGATAGCGACTGCTCAGCTGTGCGCATTGAGAGGGGCATTACTGCAGCTGAGCTAGAGGTTGAAAAGGCTAATAATTGTGCGCTTTTAATTGCCGATAAAAAGCGCCAAGGACTGATCTTTCCAGCGCTGCTGGCTAAAAACAGGTAGACAAACATAAGCAGTAATAACCCTAGCAACACAGTCGCAACGTAAGCTGAGACACCTAGCAGGGCATCAACACCAATTCGAATAGTAATGTCACAAAGTAATCCAAATACCGCAAACGGAGCCAGCAGCATAGCCCAATTAACAATCTGTAAAGATAGCGTTTGTGCTGTTGTGGTGAGCTCTAGAAGCAGGGATTTTTGCTTTTGACTAAGTGTGGTGATAGCAATACCAATAAAAATGGCATACATCACAATAGCAAACATATCTTTATCTAGAGTAGATTGAGTAATATTTGATGGAATAATTGCCACCATGCGCTCAGGAATGCTTTTTAATTCAACTGTAGCTGTAACTGTTGTGGTATGTTGGCTATTGAGGTTATCAAGCAGCTGACTATCCACGTATTTCCCAGGCTCAACGTAGGAAGCAACGACCAAACCAATGATAACAGCAATAAAGGTGGTCATGACGAAATAGGGGAAGATCCTAAGTCCAACTTGCTTCAAAAATGCGGTGTCCTTGTTACCTGCAATGCCAAGAATGATAGATGAAAGTACCAGAGGGATCACAACCATCTGGATCAAAGCTAAAAATAGATTGCCGGGTAGTGCAACCCATTGTGCTATTTGTAGTGATAGCTCAGCACTAACCAGCCCGACCCCTTTGGGGGAGAGTAAAATACCCACGGTAATACCCAGTACCAAAGCCACAACAATTTGTAGCCATAGCATTTTCTTTTGTAAAAAATAACTAATGGAGTAGGTGGTTTTCATTCCTTTTCCTTGAAGCGGGGTGATTTGCACATCAGTGAGTAATTAGTAATAGCATATCAGGATAGATGCACAGATATGTTGATTGGTATCAAGTATAAAATTAGGTTAAACAGCCTATATTAACACCTCAATGATCTCTGATTCGGTAAAACGTGATTTTTTCATAGTTAGTGTCCTGCTTTAATGATTGCAGAAAACTACAATTATGCGTGTCATCATTTTATGATTAAGAATTCTTACGGTGTTATTTGCAGCATTTACTACCGAAGGGGTTTATGCATATTCGGCATTATGGTTTTTTAGCCAGTGCATGTCGCAAGCGAAAGTTAGCGCTGATAAGGTCGCAGGCGTCATGCACATACAGAGCAAAGCGGCCAAAGACAGAAAGCGTGACACTGATACCGTATTGGCCTTGTCAGCATTGTAAGGCAGGTACCTTGCGGCTAATTGGCGTATTCAAGTTAGATGCAACAACGGCCAAAGTAGAGCGAACGAGTTAGCAGCTCGATAGCTGATTAAAATCAATTAGTTAACCTATCTAATTGCTCAGGCTAGCGGCCTCTGAATGCGTAAAAAATATAATTGCTTATTAAGCCAAATTTAGGTGTAATGAATATATAACAAGCGCTGAGCGATGCAGGGAAAGCTTAATTAATAATAGATTAGCTGTTCAAACCAAATGATTTGGCTAATGTCTCTAAAAAGCAAATTCCCATAGCATAAACAATACCAACACTGTCACATCGAGCGGGTAGCGGCTCAGTCCAATAAGCGATTATGCAATACAAACTGCGTGTCGCATAAATGCTAAAGTGTTAGGGCTCTAGAAGTTTCAATCAACTATGAAGTATCTAAATATACTAGTTTTATTATTTTTTATATCAGCATGTTCAGAAAAACCTGCTGATATTAAC
>NZ_JAKEVK010000246.1:0-6029 GCF_022398435.1 Pseudoalteromonas sp. Isolate6
GGTATCTTGACGTTAAAATTAATTAAGTTGTTATTTTCTTATAGTTTTTATAATTGGTGTACATTTGTGCTAATTTTCTACATTTCGAGTTCGTTTTAGGGTTTTATTTTTTAAGTTTTAGCCATTTTATTTGTGAAATATTTCTTAAAATTGAGCTTATCTTCTCGGAAAAGTATAGAAAATACCGTGCTAGTGGATAGACCTGATTTTACTTGAATAATGAGTAAAACTCGGTATTGTGTGAATACGGTCGATTAACTATATGTCCTATTGACATACCACGACAGCAAAGCACATAGGCTTGTTGAGTGGTTGAATGTCGTCGCTCATATAGTTAATCGCACTGTGTGTTGCTCTAACCTGCCTGATAGGTTGCCAACATTCAGAATGCGAACGTTTACCACACTCTCACATTAACTTCGTAGGAAAATATCGCGCCATGACAGATTTTCGTCAACAAGCTCTAGATTATCACGAGAAGCCCGTTCCAGGTAAAATCAGTGTTGAACTTACTAAACCTGCCGAGACCGTAAAAGACTTAGCACTTGCATACAGCCCTGGTGTTGCAGAGCCAGTACGTGAAATCGCGGCTGATCCGGCGAATGCATACCGTTACACGGGTAAAGGAAATATGGTTGCGGTGATCAGTAATGGTACGGCGATTCTTGGCTTGGGTAACTTAGGTCCTTTGGCGTCAAAGCCTGTCATGGAAGGTAAGGCGCTATTATTTAAGCGTTTTGCGGGCCTTGATTCAATCGATATTGAAGTTAAGCACAATACCACCGAAGACTTCATCAATACGGTGGCAAATATCGCAGACACGTTTGGCGGTATTAACCTTGAAGATATTAAAGCGCCAGAGTGCTTTGAGATTGAGCGCGCGCTAATCGAGCGTTGTGACGTTCCTGTATTCCATGATGATCAGCACGGGACTGCAATTGTAACCGCTGCGGGTATGCTGAATGCGTTGGAAATCCAAGGTAAAGATATTCACGATGCGATTATTGTGTGTCTTGGCGCGGGTGCAGCCGCTATTGCTTGTATGGAATTATTGATCAAGTGCGGCGCTCAACGTGAGCACATCTACATGCTGGACAGAAAAGGCGTGATCCACACTCGCCGTGATGACCTAAATGAATACAAAGAGCTGTTTGCAAACAACACGGATAAGCGTACGTTACAAGACGTGATTGCAGATGCGGACGTATTTGTTGGTGTTTCTGGCCCAGATTTACTTTCTGCTGAAGATCTAAAGTTAATGGCTGACAAGCCTGTGGTATTTGCTTGTTCTAACCCAGATCCAGAGATCAGCCCTGAAGTTGCACACGGTGCACGTAATGATTTGATCATGGCGACTGGTCGCTCGGACTATCCAAACCAAGTAAATAACGTGCTGTGTTTCCCGTTTATCTTCCGTGGTGCGCTTGATGTACGTGCAACTGCTATCAATGACGAGATGAAGATTGCAGCGGTTGAAGCAATTAGAACGATTGCTAAAGAGCCTGTGCCTGCTGAAGTGTTAAAAGCGGCTGACGTGGATAGCCTTGAGTTTGGTTCTGAGTATATTATTCCAAAACCAATGGACCCACGTTTGTTACCTCGTATTGCAAAAGCGGTAGCGGCAGCTGCAATTGAATCAGGCGTGGCACAAATCGACATGCCAGCTGGATATATGGAATAATACCAATGGTATTATCCAAATGAAAAAAGCCTCGGTCGAGGCTTTTTTTGTGTCTGTATTCCAGCGCGAGAGAGTTTTTATCACTCTTCGTTTATTTCTGGGATCTCCAAGCCTCGTTCTTCCATTATTTGTCTTACTTCTAACGGAATACGCTCTGGATTATCTTTTCTCAAGTCTTCATCGCTCGGCAGTGGCTGACCTGTGAAGGCATGTAGAAACGCCTCACATAAAAGCTCACTGTTCGTGGCATGACGTAAGTTATTCACTTGGCGACGTGTACGCTCATCAGTTAGCACTTTGAGTACATTCAGAGGTATGCTCACCGTGATCTTTTTTACTTGCTCTGCTTTCTTACCGTGTTCTGCATATGGGTGAATATACTCACCGTTCCATTTTGCCATAATTGTGTACTTGCCTCAGTTACATCAATGCCAATATGACTGGGTTCTGGTCTACATTATTCACCAACCGCATGAATATAGGGATAACTTTACGAATTAAAGATAAATCCTAAACCCAAATAGATGAATAAACTAATCCGCCATAGCGAGATAGAAGAATCTCTGCCATAGTTTTCAATAACTCAGTCGTATTAGCAACGCCTAGAGTGGCGAAATTTTATCGGTTTAAAAAAGATAGTCAAATACTAGTTATTTAGCCATTTAGCGGTATAAATGTTTTGACTTCTAGTTTCTGTTGCTCTAACCTTTTAGACGTCTAAACATCCAACTATCTAGGTGACCTTATGAGTCAAGTTAACAAATCGACGGTTGCAGTGCGTCACGGTATAGAAGCTGATAAAGCACATGGAGCAGTAGTACCACCGCTTTACCTTTCTACCACCTATTCTTTTGCCGATTTTGATACCAAACGCGACTACGATTATGGCCGCAGTGGTAACTTTAATCGTGATGTGCTGGCACAGGCACTTACCGAACTTGAAGGCGGTGCTCGTGGCATTATTACCGCGACTGGCATGGCTGCCGTTCACCTAGTAACGCAACTGCTTAACCATGACGATACGCTGGTTATTCCACATGACTGTTATGGTGGTAGCTATCGCTTGTTTACATCGCTTGCAAAGCGTGGATTGCTCAAATTAGCCGTCTTGGATCTTACGCAACCAGAAAGTCTTGCACAGCTGCAGCAGATCAAACCTAAATTAGTTTGGATTGAAACACCCAGTAACCCCATATTAAGGCTCACGGATATAGAAGCTGTCGTAAACGCAGCGCGCTCCATAGGGGCTTTGGTTGCCGCTGACAACACCTTCTTGTCTCCTGCATTACAAAACCCTATTGCTTTTGGCGTGGATGTCGTCGTGCATTCAACCACTAAATATATCAATGGTCATTCTGATGTCGTGGGGGGCGCGGTGATCGCGCGTACACAGGAGTTGGGTGATGAGTTAGCTTGGTGGGCGAATAATATCGGTATTACAGGTGCACCTTTTGATAGTTACCTTACTCTACGTGGACTGCGCACCTTAAACGTGCGTTTACGCCAGCATCAAGAAAATGCTCAGCTGATTGCGGAGTATTTAGAAAAGTCGCCGTATGTTAGCCAAGTTTATTACCCTGGCCTTGAATCGCATCCTCAACACGAACTTGCGAAAAAACAACAGCTCGGCTTTGGTGGTATGGTGAGCTTTGATATCAAAGGCGATCTGCAAACATCAGCGAAGTTCTTAACGTCTCTAACGCACTTTTCATTGGCTGAATCTTTAGGTGGGGTTGAGAGTCTAATTTGCCATCCAGCGACGATGACACACGCAGGAATGGAGCCGCAAGCACGTTTAGAAGCGGGAGTGGGCGATACGTTAATTCGTATTTCTGTGGGCATTGAAGATGCACAGGATCTCATTGCAGATCTGGAGTCAGGATTTGCATGTATTGATGAAAGTCAGGCGAGTGATGATGCTAAGTCATTCAAATTAACGCCTGCGCATACAGTAGCGTTGTGGTGAGTAAATGGCAAAAGTAGTACATAAGTTTGGTGGTTCGAGTTTAAGCTCGCCAGAGCGTTATCAGGCGGTTGCCAAGATAGTGTTAGAGCAATGTCAGCTAGGTGACAGTGTTGTGGTTTCTGCTGCAGGAAAAACAACGAATACCCTAGTGAAATTATGGCAAAGCTTTGAGCAGCAAGATGTTCGCGCATTCAACGATGTTTTATTACAAGTTGAAAATCATCAACGTGAATTAATTGATGCCTTGTTTGTAGGTGAACAACACAGTGTGTTACTCAAACAGCTTGTCAATGAGCTGCAAGCAATCGCTTCAGGGCGAGAAGAACAACAGCTTCACTACGCGAGTTTACTTGCACATGGAGAGCTATGGTCGGCTCGTATATTAGCAAACTACCTAAGCTCTCAGGGTGTTGAAGCCAAAGCTATCGACGCTCGTACGTTATTTGTACAACAAGAGGGAGTGTTACTCCACGCCCATAACAAAGAAGCGTGCTATCGCGCTATTGATGATCACGCTATCTATATCGTTACCGGTTTTATTGCTGCAAATGCACAAGGGGAAACGGTGACTTTAGGCCGGAATGGCAGTGACTATAGCGCAACTTTGTTGGCAAGTTATCTTGATGCGGCTCAAGTATCAATTTGGACGGATACAACTGGTGTATTCAGCACTGATCCACGTAAAGTCGCCAATGCCATAAAATACACTAAGGTATGCCGTGGCCAAGCTGAATTACTCGCACGATTAGGTAATCCGGTATTACATGCAAAAACGCTGTCTCCACTTAAAGATACCGATATAAAACTACAAGTTCGTAGCAGCTTTGATGCCGATGCACTTGGCACTGAGATAGTAAAGGCAGGCTATAGCAAAGAGAAGCGCTTTATTACCACTTTTGGACAACTTGACCTGTTACGCGTCGAGCAGCTAAAAAGTGGTGAAGTAAAACAGCTAAGCCAGCTTATCCAGCATAGCATTCATCATTTTGTTAAAGGTGGAGAGGCACACTTACTGGTGCCATCTGAGTTTAGCCATGTTGTGATCAAAGCGCTGGATTCGCGAGCCAATATTATTGAGTCGCAAGTACAAGGCTTTGCTATTGTTGCCCCAAGTCAGGATGTTGCTGGGTTACATCAGCAGGCTCTGGAGCTATTGGATGAACATGCGATTGTCACCCGTTTTGTACTGCAAGAGCGTCATTACAGCTTAGTGTTAACCGATCAAGCAATTGATAGTGATCTACTTGCTATATTGCATGAGCGTTTGGTCAATAAAGGCAGAGAGCTTGCTGTGATTGTGGCGGGTGTTGGCAATGTGGGTGAAGTGTTTATCGAACAATGCAAAAACCAAGTCGCTAAGCTGAGTGAGCACTTTGATCTTAAGTTGGTTGGCTTACTGCGTTCTAAGCAAATGTTGTTCTGTCCAAGCGGGTTGAATTTAGCATCATGGCAACAGCAGTGGCAAAATGAGGCTATTGAATACAATGAAGCAGAGCTATTCACTCGTATTAAAGAGCTAGATTACGAGCATAAAGTGGTGGTCGATATTACTGCGAGCGAGCGCTTCAGCGAGTTGTATCCACAGTTTGTTGAACATGACTGCCATTTGATCAGCGCCAATAAATATGCCGGCACGGCACAACAAGGTTGGTACTCAAAGCTGCGTCAGCAGTTACAAGAGCGTAACCTGTTATGGCGTTACAACACCAGTGTTGGCGCAGGTCTTCCCATTAACTTTGCATTGGCTGATCTGCAAAATAGTGGTGATGAAGTAGTGAGAATTGAAGGCGTCTTTTCCGGCACTTTATCTTGGCTTTGTAGTCGCTATGATGGTTCTGAAGCATTTTCTGAGCTAGTGCTTGGGGCGCAAGAACTTGGTTTTACTGAGCCTGATCCGAGAGAAGATCTATCTGGCCGAGATATGCAGCGTAAGCTTTTGATCTTAGCACGAGAGTTAGGCATTGAACTTGAGCTTGACGATATTGAATTAGAGGCATTAATGCCTGAGTCCTTGAGTGTGGGTACATGGCAAACGTTTTTAGAAAATCGCCAGCAACTCGATGACTTTTATGCGACACACTATGCAAAGGCCACTGCGAATGACGCTGCGCTTCGATATACAGGTGCGCTTGAAATTGCAAGCAATGGCAAAGTGTCTGCAAAAGTAGGCATTGCACAGGTACCAAACGGCTCGGCAATCGCGAACTTAACACCGGGTGATAATATTTTTGTGATCCACACTAAATGGTATGAACAAAATCCACTGGTGATCCAAGGCCCAGGAGCAGGTAAAGAAGTGACAGCGGCGGGAATACATTCTGATTTATTCTGGCTAACGCAAAATCTAAAATAGCTCTATTAAGAAAATAAATATAATACAAC
>NZ_JAKEVK010000247.1:0-6010 GCF_022398435.1 Pseudoalteromonas sp. Isolate6
GCTATCTAAAGAATATAATGCCATGATAAAATCAGTAAAATAGCAGAATAAGCTGCTATCTAAAGAATATAATGCCATGATAAAATCAGTAAAATAGCAGAATAAGCTGAGCAAATAATGAGCGCAAGCCAGCCTTTTGTGTCCGCCCTTTTAAGCGCGTTGTTATGTGAATTTACAGTGATCGCGCCCTTTGCCAGAAATTATTAGTGTCTAAGTTCTTGTTCCAAAGCTCAAACTTAGCACGGTGACTTTCCCATGGTTCATCTAAGACTTCACGTGTATCAGTGAGAGAGTAAGCCATACCTTCCATAAACCATTGCGGAGTATCTAGCCATACCTCAAAGTCACCGAGTTTTTCATGCTGTAAATGATGAACAAATTCATGAGAAAGAAAAGTCGAGTTCCAACCTCTAGGACCTACGACTATACCAATTGTACTAATTGTTATAGCTCTCATTTCCTCAAGACCGAATGAGTTAAAGCAGGCAGAGGTAGAGCAAAAAATTACTCTAGGGCTTTTCTCGAATGAAGCCACCTTTTTTTCTGTGAAAAAATATGCTGATGAATACAGCTTTGATGCTTCATCAAGTTTAGAAGAGTCATCAATACAGATGGTAGCACTAACACAGTCCAAACCGTTAAGCTCAGGAGCCAATATTCGGATAGGTTTGTATCCGTACCAAAAAAATAATGGGCTTAGGAGCACAGCAACGAGTAGCAATTTCTTCTTCATATTTATCCATCTACATAACGTCTCGCATAACCGATTAATACTGGTGAGGCATAATAAATCGCTGACACCCACCACTAATTTGCACCTTCCAAAGATACTGCCTAAACTTTGAATCTACACTCAAAGGATTGAGGAAACCAAACTATGGCTACTGCCCGTAAAAAGCAAATCAGTTTAACCGACACCAGATACTACCACTGTATCTCCCGCTGCGTAAGGCGCGCCTTTCTGTGCGGTCATAATAAATCGCTGACACCCACCACTAATTTGCACCTTCCAAAGATACTGCCTAAACTTTGAATCTACACTCAAAGGATTGAGGAAACCAAACTATGGCTACTGCCCGTAAAAAGCAAATCAGTTTAACCGACACCAGATACTACCACTGTATCTCCCGCTGCGTAAGGCGCGCGTTTCTGTGCGGTGAAGATAAATTTTCTGGAAAATCATACGAGCACCGCCGGGATTGGGTTGAAGAAAAGCTCCTGATGCTGGGCTCCGTGTTTTGTATTGATGTCTGTGCTTATGCCGTGATGAGTAATCACACCCACATTGTTTTATATGTTGATGATAAAAAGGCTAAGCATCTGTCGGATAAAGCGACTGTGATGCGATGGCACAAGTTATTTAAAGGCAATTGGATAAGCCAAAAGTTTACTGAAGGTGAACCACTCAGCGAATCGGAACAATTGATATTCGACGAGCTGGTTGATGGATATAGAGAAAGACTCGCAGATATTAGCTGGTTTATGCGAGTGCTTAACGAAGACATCGCCCGCCGAGCAAATAAAGAAGATAATTGTACAGGCCGGTTTTGGGAAGGACGATTCAAATCCCAAGCATTACTAGACGAGGCTGCATTGACTGCTTGTCTCGCTTACGTAGACCTAAACCCAATTAGAGCCAACATTGCCGCAACGCCTGAAACCTCAGACTACACCAGCATCAAAAAGCGCGTTGACCACGCAAAGCTGGGCAAACAACCAAAAAGCCTATTACGCTTCGCTGGCAGCCCACGAAAACACATGCCCAAAGGCCTGCCTTTTGAGCTCAAATCCTATATTGAATTGGTTGAGCTAACAGGCCAATGTATTCGCGCCGACAAGCGAGGCTATATCTTTGAGTCTCAACCCATACTCACTCGATTAAATATCGAACCGGAAAACTGGATAAAACTTACTACGCAGTTTTCTCGGGTATTCCACGGTGCAGTTGGAAGAGAGCGAACAATAACCGCCTACTGTGAAACACTGCAAAAACGACGACGTACAAACCTAACAAACTGCGAGCGCTTGCTGGCTTAGCAAAATTCACATTCTCAACGCTAGAATTTCTTACTGCTGTATTTACAGCGCGTTGTCGTGCGCGATAACTCAGTTTTAGTGTAGAGATACGCTTGGACGCTAAAAATTGGCCTATAACTAAACATTTTTGACCAAAATTATTGGAGTGTTTATATGCTTTTTTACTTCACTTCCCCAGCTTGAATATCAATAGTGATGGGTGTCACTGATTTTGTCATCATAAACATCAGTGCACCTGAAACTACTAGAGCTATACCAATTATTAGTAAGGTTTTACTCATTTCTCCGATTCCCGAGTGTTGTATAACGCCCGCATAATGGGCGGATTAAGCTTGGCTAAAATTAGCGAGGAACGAGCGTCAGCCAAGCTTAAGACGTCCATTCATTAATGCGTTTGTTATGTGCTCTCAGCTAACCAGTTACAATTCTATGTTTTTGTTTGACTGGTTCGGTTAGTGACCAACCCATTTCTTTAGCAACTAGCTTGGCAAGTGACCTAATTTCATCCCAATTAGGATCTTCATATAGAGCACTATTTTCACGGTACATGGCTGAGAATTGCGTACCTGAATGCTGAATAATGAAAGCATCTAACGCTTCAATAGATGCTACTTGTTCAAGTGTTAAATCGCTAACTTTCAAGTTGTCTAAGCATTCACCAAAATCAAGAACCAACTCATCACCAACAGCCGCGAAACTTGGATAAAGTGCCTCTTGGACTTTTGCTGATGCAGCAAGTGCCATAATCGAATTTTTCAGGTTATCCATATTTCTACCGGAGCACATAGACATAATGACTCCCACACGGTGCTAGCCTCCGCATTTTCGTGGGTTAGCTTAAAGCCAGAGCCATAATTAGTTTGTCAAATAACTAAATAGCAGAGGCTAGCATGACTAAACATAACATACTTTTCATTGGCTTAGATACTCATAAAGAGTTCATTGAAGTTGCCTATATTGAAGACAACCGAGGCGCAATAGTAGTGGGTGTCACTGATTTTTCTGTCACTGATTTTTCTGTTGTTAGGTATACTTTTCCCAAAAGTTATTACTTGCAATTTTTTGAGTGTGGCAAGGATTATTCTTAATGAACTCTATTGTTTCAACTTTGGATTCTGGGAGAACAGGAGCTGAATGGTAACCACTACCACAGTACCTGAAACCTGCTTCCCAAAGTAACCTTGCTGAATGCCACTTATTTGTATTCGACTGTTTCGGTGTACGAAAATTTCGACCTAAAAAAGCCATCCTGCGACCACAATTAGGGCAATTATGTACGAGTTCTGAATCAGCTTGCCAAGCAGTACCCGTATTTGACTCTTCAGTTGCACGTCTTTTGAATGCCACTCGACAATCAAAACATGCAAATTTGTGCAGAAATTCCATGTATACCTAACGCCTAAGTTAAAAGGCAAAATTTGGTTGGCTATAATGTGAAGCGGAGCGAAACCAGCCAACTGAATTTTGTCCGATTTTAAACTGTTTGTTATGTGTTTTTACACTTACCATGATTGCTTGGCTTTAGCTTGACGCAGCGCCTTACGTTCTTGTTTATTTGGAATATTCTCGCGAGTTGATAGGACAGCTTTGATATCTTGATATGCTTGCTGCCATTGCGGAGTATTTTTAAACTCAATTCCATCACTTTTAGCCGCTTGATATTGATCTGACATCTCAAACGACTCTTCGCATTTTAATAATGCACTCCTTCGACTCATCAAAGTGCCTGTGTGCATCTTTTCCAAGTCAGATTTTGATATTACTTCTAACTTTTTCGACACTCAATACCTCAGAAACACATAACGCCTGCCTAACCAGCGCGAAATAGCAGGCTAAAATTAGCGACGAAGGAGCGCAAACCTGCTGTTTTGCGTCCTTGGTTTAGGCACTTGTTAGGTGTTTTCTTCGTAAATATCTATTACATGACAAGCTTGAAAAGTGACAAGTTGTCCGCACTGCACACAATCACTGCCAGCAGGATCATTATCTAATTTGCCCTTATAGTAATTAGGGTAAACGTCTGTAATTTCTACCCACATACGTTCAACCGAAACTTCGTCAGAACCTATGCTCTCTTCCATGCTGAAAATTAGCTTTACCAAATCGCCTACTTTAAGAGATTCCCTGTCTTCTTTTTCAGGGATCCAGAATGTGTCTGGATATTCCTTATTTAATTCTTCTCCATTATCCAATTGATAATGATCTCTTTCATAGGTTGGCAGAATCATCAAAAACCTCGAAACACCTAACGCCTCGCTTAACCGGCGCAAAATAGCAGGCTAAAATTAGCGACGAAGGAGCGCAAGCCTGCTGTTTTGCGTCCCTTGGTTGAAGCGTTTGTTAGCTAGCAGCAAACACATATTTGCGGCCTAAATAAATAAAATGTACTGCAACAGCTATTGGTATAAGAAGCCAAATTAATTCGATATTTATACCTAACATAAATGCAAACCCAAGGATTGAGCAAAAACCACAGGTTATAAATAAACGTAGTTTAGTAAACGATAAAAAATATCTGTTTGGCTCTAGAATATGCATGAAAACGGAGATAAACGCGAACATGCCTAGAAAGCCACCAACCTCAATAAGTAACATAACCAGCGTACCATAATAACCGTCTACTATACCCATAATTGAGATGGGTATAGTGATTAAGCCTAGTCCTAGAAGTATGACTAAAGGACCGAACCCAATTATGGCTTCAACAATGATCAAGAATTTGTATATTGGTCTCATTTGCTAGCTAACGCCTGCCAGCAGGGGCGCAGAATGCGTCCCTCTGGCTGGCTTTGTTAGTTGCTTTCTCGCACCCATAATGGGCTGCGTAAATTAGACTTATCTACCTCGGACTTATCGAATAGATTCAGTTCAGAACCTTCGACATTCACGTCCAAAGACAAAGCCACATAGCCCTCAGGCATGTATTCGCTTAAAACTAGCTCTGTGCCTACCGGGATAACCATTCCAGATTCTGTAGTTAGCTCAACCTGTGACTTCCAGATTTCAGTTGAGTCTGACTCCAGAAATAAGAATGCCACCACTGAAAAAATTCCAGCCAACAGGCCAGCTATAAATGTAAATATTAACTTCATACTGTCCTTAGCAACTAACGCCCACACTAAGGGGCTGATAATGCTTGGCTATAATGTGGAGTGAAGCGAAACTGAGCCAAGCGTTAGCAGTCCCGCTTTAGTTGCTTGTTAGGCATTCTTTATACCAAGCTTTCTATGATCTCTTCACAAACCAACTCTAGTGATGCAGACTCTAATGGAAATGCGTCAATGTGTTTTGACCAACACCACTCAGTACCAACCATAAATTGATTCCCAAGCTCGATTTTTAGTACAAAATGTCCGAGAGCATCAACTGGTTTTATTAGTAACTCTAATTCATCGGGACTTTCAGAGGTTAATTTAGCTTCGCCTTTCAAAGAGCTTTTCAACGATTCGATGTCTTTTATGAACTTTTGTACTTCACTTCCATCAACCCATACTTCATGGGTAAATGTGAAGTTGGCGGCGTTTAAAGTAATTTGAAGATTGTAATCATAAATATAGTCAGCCGCTCCACGGCTTAATACTACGATCTCTAATTTATGACTATCACTTAAATTTATCTTCATACTTTAGGAATACCTAACGCCTCGCTTAACCGGCGCAAAATAGCAGGCTAAAATTAGCGACGAAGGAGCGCAAGCCTGCTGTTTTGCGTCCCTTGGTTAAAGCGTTTGTTAGCATTCAGCTTACTCCGAGCCAACACTTGGTAAGCCTAACTTTTTAACTAACGTTGTAAACTGCTCGTTTGTATATGGTCCAAACACAAATTCGTCGTGCTCAGCAAACTTATGGTCTTTGGTTTTATCGATGTAATAAAAAGAACACGTTTTATATGGGCAAGCATAAACTGATATGTACTTTTTATTAGCATTAATATTTACAGGCTCATCAATACGCCCAATATATGAGCCTTCACC
>NZ_JAKEVK010000248.1:0-5976 GCF_022398435.1 Pseudoalteromonas sp. Isolate6
TCCTTATATATTTTAAGTGATCTCTTTTTTGCGTTGTGCAAAGTTTAACCATTTCACTTCTGGTTAATTCTAGGTAGAATACGCATCCTTTCTAAATTTGCTCGGTTGTTTTAAGTAGGATCCCGTAAATGATTTATCATGAACATTTTGATGTCATCGTTGTTGGTGGTGGACACGCAGGCACTGAAGCTGCACTTGCAGCTGCTCGTATGGGTATGAATACCTTATTGTTAACACACAATATGGATACCTTAGGCCAAATGTCGTGTAACCCAGCTATTGGTGGGATTGGTAAAGGTCATTTGGTTAAAGAGATTGATGCACTTGGTGGTGCAATGGCCAAAGCAATCGACAAAGGTGGGATCCAATTCAGAACACTTAATTCATCGAAAGGCCCAGCAGTACGAGCGACTCGTGCTCAGGCAGATCGCGCATTGTATAAAGCTGCGATCCAAGACATCCTGCAACATCAAGAAAACTTAAAGATCTTCCAACAGTCTTGTGATGATCTTATTGTTGAAGGCGATCAGGTAAAAGGTGTCGTGACCCAAATGGGTTTGCGTTTTAGCGCTTCGTCAGTAGTGCTAACCGTTGGTACTTTCTTAGGTGGTCAGATCCATATTGGTTTAGAAAACTTTAAAGGCGGCCGTGCTGGCGATCCACCTTCTATTGCTTTGGCTGAGCGTTTACGTGAAATGCCTTTTCGAGTTGATCGTCTAAAAACAGGTACACCGCCACGTATCGATGCAAGAACGGTTGATTTTTCAGTGATGCAAGAACAACCTGGCGATACCCCGACTCCGGTTTTCTCGTTTATGGGCAAAGTGTCTGATCATCCAAAACAGATCCCTTGTTATATCACCTATACCAATGAAAAAACCCATGATGTGATCCGCAATAACTTACATCGTTCGCCTATGTATGCAGGCGTGATTGAGGGAATTGGTCCACGTTACTGCCCTTCAATTGAAGATAAAATTGTGCGTTTTGCTGATAAAGAAAAGCATCAGATCTTTGTAGAACCTGAAGGCTTAACATCATACGAGCTATATCCGAATGGTATCTCCACCAGCTTACCATTTGATATCCAACTGGAGATCGTGCGTTCTATTAAAGGCTTTGAGAATGCGCATATTTGTCGTCCTGGCTATGCAATTGAGTATGACTTCTTTGATCCGCGTGACCTTAAGCAGTCATTGGAAACAAAGTTTATCAATGGCTTATTCTTCGCAGGTCAAATCAATGGTACAACCGGTTATGAAGAAGCCGGTGCACAAGGTTTGATTGCGGGTATGAACGCAGCACTTCAAGTTCAAGGCCGTGAAGCATGGACACCGCGCCGTGATGAAGCTTATGCAGGCGTGTTGATCGATGATTTAGCCACGCTTGGTACAAAAGAACCTTATCGTATGTTTACCTCTCGTGCTGAATACCGTTTGTTACTGCGTGAAGACAATGCGGATTTACGTCTAACAGAAAAAGGTCGCGAATTAGGTTTAGTTGACGATGAACGCTGGGCTGCATACAACGATAAACTTGAAATCATGGAACAAGAAGCACAGCGTCTGCGCAATACTTGGATCCATAAAGATCATCCAGCACTTGATGCGGTAAACGAACTGCTGAAAAAGCCACTAGTACGCGAAGCCAGTCTTGAAGATCTGATCCGCCGTCCAGAGGTTAATTATCATGACCTAATGGCTATTGAAGGATTAGGATCTGAGTTTGATAATATTCCAGCCCTTGAACAGGTAGAGATCCAAACTAAGTACGCCGGTTATATTGCGCGTCAACAAGATGAGATTAATAAACAGCTTCGTCATGAAGAGACATTACTGCCTGCTGAGTTTGATTATGCTCTGGTAAGCGGTCTGTCAAATGAGGTTGTGGCAAAGCTAACTGATGCTCGTCCACAAACGATTGGCCAAGCTTCACGTATTTCTGGTATCACCCCTGCTGCTATTTCGCTATTATTAGTGTATCTGAAAAAGCAAGGGCTATTACGTAAGTCGGCGTAATAGCAGTGGAACACTGTGTTATTAGAACAATTGAATGAATTACTCGCTGATACCTCAATCGAGCTCAGCGAACAACAAAAGCAGCAGTTGGTCGAATATGTCCAGCTGCTGGATAAATGGAACAAAGCCTACAACCTCACATCCGTTCGTGACCCAAAAGAAATGATGGTAAAACATATCATGGACTCTTTGGTTGTTGCGCCACACCTAACGGGCAGTCATTATATTGATGTAGGCACCGGACCGGGTTTACCGGGTATGGTATTAGCGATAGCTAGACCGGACATCAATTTTGTTCTTCTTGATAGCCTTGGTAAAAGAATTCGATTTTTAATGCAGGTAAAACATGGGCTTGGTATTGAGAATGTTACCCCTGTGCAGTCTCGAGTTGAAGAATATCAGCCAAGTGTTAAATTAGACGGTGTACTCAGCCGTGCTTTTGCATCACTACAAGATATGATCCTGTGGTGTTCACATTTAATCGATAACCAAGGTGTATTCTTAGCACTTAAGGGGCAATACCCTGCGGATGAGCTAGAACACCTACCAAACGGCGTGAGTTTATCGCAAGATATTAGTTTAGTGGTGCCCAAGCTTGAAGGTGAGCGCCATTTAATCATTCTTTCTAAAGATTAATTGTCGAGGACAATGTGGCAAGAGTCATTGCAATAGCAAACCAAAAAGGTGGTGTTGGTAAAACAACCACGGCGGTGAATTTAGCCGCGTCCATGGCGGCGACTAAACGTAAAGTTCTGTTGATCGATCTCGATCCTCAAGGCAATGCAACCATGGGCAGTGGCGTTGATAAATACGCCGATGTCGCAACGGTTTATGATTTGTTGATCGAAGAAGCGCCAATGGATCAAGTGATCACCACAGAAACCAGCGGCGAGTATCATTTGATCGCAGCGAATGGCGATGTAACCGCGGCAGAAGTCAAGCTAATGGAGTTGTTTGCGCGCGAAGTGAGACTACGCAACGCCCTTGAGACGATAAAAGATAAATATGAATATATATTCATCGACTGTCCACCTTCATTAAATATGCTAACGGTAAATGCCATGGCTGCCGCCGATGCAGTTTTAGTTCCGATGCAGTGTGAATATTATGCACTGGAGGGATTAACTGCTTTAATGGACACCATTACCCAACTCGGTAAGTTGGTGAATCCAGGATTGCAAATTGAAGGCATTTTACGCACTATGTATGACCCGCGTAATCGTCTAGCTAACGACGTATCTGAGCAGTTAAAACAACACTTTGGCGATAAAGTGTACCGGACTGTGATCCCTCGTAATGTGCGATTAGCGGAGGCGCCAAGTTTTGGAGCGCCTGCGATGTATTATGATAGAGCATCAAGCGGTGCGAAAGCTTATCTAGCGCTAGCGGGTGAAATGCTAAGACGCAAAGAAAAGCAAGCAGCTGCGGTTGCCTAAGAGGATAAAAAGAACATGTCGGTTAAAAAACGTGGTTTAGGCCGAGGGTTGGATGCCCTACTCAGCTCAGCTAAACCTAATCCAAGTACTGCAGCACCTGTACCTAATCAACAAGAAGCCGTTGCGACAGTCAGTGAAGCGCCTGCTGAATCGGCGGTTGAACAAGAGTTACAACGATTACCTATTGAGTGGCTAACGCCGGGTAAGTATCAGCCGCGCAAAGATATGTCAGAGCAGGCACTTGAGGAACTG
This sequence comes from Pseudoalteromonas sp. Isolate6, assembly GCF_022398435.1. NCBI lineage: Bacteria > Pseudomonadati > Pseudomonadota > Gammaproteobacteria > Alteromonadales > Pseudoalteromonadaceae > Pseudoalteromonas > Pseudoalteromonas sp. Isolate6. Next base: position 3,707 of record NZ_JAKEVK010000248.1, read on the forward strand.
GCCAGTTCGATCCGTTCGCAGGGGATTTTACAGCCAATTGTGGTGCGTAAAGTTGCCACGCAAAGCTTTGAAATTATTGCCGGTGAAAGACGCTGGCGTGCGGCACAGTTGGCTAAGCAAGATACCGTTCCTTGTTTAATCAAAGATGTGCCGGATGAAGCGGCTGTTGCTATTGCGCTTATTGAAAACATTCAGCGTGAAGACCTCAATGCAATGGAAGAAGCAATTGCGCTAGATCGCTTGCTTAATGAATTTGAACTCACGCATCAGCAAGTTGCCGATGCGGTTGGCAAATCGCGTACGACGGTCACCAATTTACTTCGTCTCAACAATCTCAATGATGATGTAAAAATCTTGTTGGAACATGGCGACATAGAAATGGGCCATGCTCGCTGTCTACTTGCCCTAACTGGTGAAGCGCAATCTGAAGCGGCGAGAACTGCTGTGGCTAAAGGATTAACTGTAAGAGAAACCGAAAAACTGGTTCGTACCATTTTAGAGCCTGTCGAGAAAAAAGAAGCGAAGCAAAAGGATCCTGATGTGAAGCTGCTTGAGCAGCAATTACAGGAAAACTTAGGTGCTAAAGTAGAGATCAACTACAACCAGAAAGGCAAAGGTAAACTGGTTATTTCCTATGCTAGTTTGGATGAACTTGATGGTATTTTGGGCCGTATTAACCCTGAAATGAATGAAGCTGACTAATTGTAAACTTAACTAATTGACTAATACGTGAATGCGGTGCTTGCTTTTGCGCCGCTATTTCCGTACCGATATGCTGTGAAATAGCGAGAATACTAATAACTTTGATGGAAAAATAGCCACTCTTGCATAGGCTTTAATTTAAGCTTTCTTCCCTACCAAATTTTGACCTATTTGGCGTCCAAAAAGCGTCACATTTCGTCTCGTCAAGTTGCAAATTAAGCAGAAACAAGTATAATTTCGCCAGTTTTCATACCCTGATAAAATTTAACGTCATTAAGGTTAATATAAAGTGACTCATTCGTTAGCCCGCCCATATCGGCGAGCCGCATTAAAAGGTGTTTTGATTCAGGGTATCGTAGCATTAGTCGCTGCAGTAATCGTTTTTATAGGTTGGGGAGTACAAGCCGGAGTTTCAGCGTTAGCTGGCGGCGCTGTGTTGGTACTCCCTAATTTTGTATTTGCTGCTTACGCCTTTCGATTTATGGGTGCGAGCAAAGCAAATCAAGTATATTCCTCGATAAAACGAGGAAATGGATTAAAATTTTTGCTAACTGTTGTGCTCTTTGCACTGATTTTTAAGCATTTTTCAGTAATGATGCTGCCTTTTTTTGGCGCTTATATGCTCGTGATGCTGACACAATGGTTGGTCCTGATTTTTTTTAATCATTAACTTTTGGGATAAAACATGGCTGCAGAAGAAGTTACTCTATCAAGCCATATTCAGCACCACTTGACCAATGCCAAGATGTGCTCGACCGATGCCGGTCTTGCCTTCAACAAAGCATGTGCGGATAGTGGTTTCTGGACATGGCATGTAGATACCCTCGCATGGTCAATCGGTTTAGGTCTAATATTTTTATGGATCTTCCGAAGTGCCGCTAAAAAATCCACTATAGGTGTTCCTGGTAAATTCCAGTGCTTTATCGAAATGGTTGTTGAGTTCGTTGGTGCCAACGTTCGTGACACATATCACGGTAACAGCAAGTTAGTTGCACCTCTAGCCCTAACGATTTTCGTTTGGGTATTCTTAATGAACTTGATGGACTTAGTTCCAGTTGACTTCCTACCTGCATTTGCTGGCTTTGTTGGTGAACAAGCATTTGGTATGGATTCACACGATGTGTACATGAAGATTGTACCTACAACAGATTTAAACATGACCGCAGCACTGGCGCTAGGTGTGTTTATTCTGATGATCGGTTATTCAATTAAAATCAAAGGCATCGGTGGCTTTATTGCAGAATTAACATTGCACCCATTTAGCTCTAAAAACAAACTAATGATGGCAGTGTTGATCCCGTTTAACTTACTACTTGAAACAATCGCATTGGTTGCTAAGCCATTCTCGCTAGCACTACGTTTGTTCGGTAACTTATACGCAGGTGAGATGATCTTCATCCTTATCGGTGCAATTGGTTTGATGCAGTTACCACTGCACTTCGTGTGGGCAGTATTCCACATTATGGTAATCGTGCTGCAAGCATTCGTATTTATGATGCTGACTATCGTTTACCTCAGCATGGCTAGTACAGAGAGTCACTAATCAGCTGAATAATAAAGATTTTTAC
>NZ_JAKEVK010000249.1:0-5940 GCF_022398435.1 Pseudoalteromonas sp. Isolate6
GTATACAATAATCAATATTCAAAAGAGAGATTTTTTAGCCATTAACTCAAATGATTGGCTTAAACATCTTTAATACTATGATTTATAAGTGTTAAATTTTTTCTTGTTGGTATTTAAATGAGGCCTGATTGATGGCTATGTGGAAATACAATTTAGGGTGGTGAGGTAAATTGTGGAAAATAATAATAAAATTGCAGTGATAGGTGCAGGGGTTATTGGGATCACCACAGCACTGCAATTGGCTCGACGAGGCCACGCTGTTACATTACTCGATAAAAATCAGCCCGCAGAGGGATGTTCTAAGGGTAACGCGGGGCATTTTGCCACAGAACAGGTATTTCCCATGGCAGATGCAGCTTTACTAACAAAAGTGCCTGGCATGTTAGTCAATCCGATGGGGCCTTTGCGAATTGAGACCACCTCTTTGCTCAAAAATATTCCTTGGTTTGTACGATTCTTAAAGCAAATGAAAAGTAGCTGCTTCCATAAAGGTACAATCGCACTTAGAAGTTTAAATGAACGCGCACTACCCGCATATCAGCGTTTACTTGGTGACAAATATCATACACTTATATCTAGTAACGGCAGTTTACTGGTATTTGAAGGTGACGAAAGCTCTGCGCGTCAAAGCTATAACAAATACGCCGAACAAGACATCTCAGTGAGCTTACTAACAGGCGATCAAGCCCGAGAAATGGAGCCGAGCCTATCAAGTACCATCACCTCGGCACTGTATTTTGATAAAGTCGCGCATAGCACAGACCCCTACGCCCTTTGTTTGACGTTATATGAGCAGTTTATACAGCTAGGCGGTACGTTCAAGCAAGGCTCAATCGATAATATTACCCACACAGGGCATGGCTATACACTTCACTCCAAAAGCCACATGATGGCCTTTAACAAAGTGGTTGTGGCAACGGGTGCTGCAAGTAAAACGCTCTGTGCGTCTTTAGGTTACTCACTGCCCATGATTGCCGAGCGCGGTTATCACAACATGTTGGCATTGAATAATACGCTTACACGACCTGTCGCCTCAAGTGAACGAGGGTTTATCATGACGCCCATGTCACAAGGTTTGCGACTGGCCGGTACAGTAGAATTTGCCACACTGGAGAGTAAGCCCAATTACAGCCGTGCTCACGCATTATTGCATCATGCAAGTATATTGTTAAACTCATCGCTGCCACAAAAAAATGATAACTTGTGGGTTGGCTGCCGTCCCTCACTCCCAGATTATTTACCTGTCATCGGACAAGCGCCAAATCATCACCACGTTTATTTTGCACTGGGTCATCAGCACTTAGGACTGACCCAAGCCGCAATTTCCAGTGAATGTATCGCAGATCTTATTGACAACAAGCCCAACGACATCGATCTTACTCCTTTTAGTATTGCTCGATTTAATTAGACAAGGAGCACAAAAATGAAAGGTATTGCATACCAAAGCGCGCAGCAAGCGCTAGATAACTTAGAAGATATGACCAAAGGCATAGCGCCAATTGGCGAAAGCGAGTATTTAGCAAGAATAGAGAAAGCTCAACAATATATGCAGCAAAACAACATTGATGCGCTCTATTTAAATGCTGGTACAAATTTAAAGTACTTTACTGGTTTACAATGGTACGCCAGTGAACGTTTGGTCGGTGCTATTTTACCCGCCAATGGACAAGTTCAGTTTATCGTCCCATTTTTTGAAATCGGCTCTATTAAGGATTATTGGCTGATTGAAGGCCCTATTCATGCTTGGCAAGAAGAAGAATCTCCTTACGAGCTCGTCGCAAACATACTTAACACACTCAATATTGATAGCACAGGCACACTCGCCATTGACGAAAGCACTGCGTTTTTTGTTGCTGATGGGATCAGACTCGCGGCACCTGGGCTTTCGCTTATTAATGCAAAGGTAGTAACCGCGCATTGTAGAATGCATAAGTCGGCCAATGAAATTGCCCTTATTCAACGCGCAATGGACATGACACTTGCCGTACATAAAGCAACGGCATCTATGCTGTATGAAGGGATCACCACAACCGAAGTTGAAGCCTTTATTAATGAAGCGCACAAAAAAGTGGGGGCGCCGGGCAATTATTTTTGTATTGTGCTATTTGGTGTGGCGTCGTCATTCCCACATGGTGTAAAAAATCCACAAACGCTGAAAAAAGGCGATGTGGTTCTCGTCGACACTGGTTGTAAGTTACACGGCTATCTTAGCGATATCACCCGCACTTATGTTTTTGGCGACCCCAGTGAAAAGCAAAAGTCCGTTTGGCAAATCGAGAAGCAAGCGCAAATTGCAGCATTTAATGCAGCCAAAATTGGGGCGCCCTGTGGCGCTGTTGATAAGGCCGCGAGAGAGTATATTGCCAGCAATGGGCTCGGTCCTGATTATCAACTACCAGGTTGCCCACATCGCACTGGCCACGGTATCGGCTTAGATATCCACGAATGGCCTTATTTAGTCAAAGACAACCCAGAACCGCTTGCAGCTGGAATGTGCTTTTCAAACGAACCTATGCTGGTTATTCCTGATAAATTTGGCATTCGCTTGGAAGATCATTTCTATATGACCGACGATGGTCCGCGTTGGTTTACTGAGCCTGCGCACAGCATAGACAATCCTTTTGGGGTTGAATGATATTAAAAATAAATGCTGAGTTGCTCTGATGAGTAACTCATCATTTATCGTGATTGATTTAAGCACAGCTTAATTGGTATAAACATAGCATCTACAATTTACTGCGCTACAACTTATGATTGCAACTACCCCACCACCACCCTATTACGCCGTAATTTTTACCAATATAAAAAATGAAGACGATGAGGGCTACGCCCGAACCGCGTCGAGAATGGTCGAGCTTGCACAGCTTCAACCTGGCTTTTTAGGATTAGAATCTGCGCGTGAAGAGGTTGGGATCACGGTTTCTTATTGGCGCGACTTAGAATCAATCAAAGCATGGAAAGCCAATGCTGAGCATATTGAGGCACAAAAAAGCGGTAATAAGAAATGGTATCAAAGCTATACAACTCGTATTGCTAAGGTAGAGCGTGAATATAGTCTTTGAGCTAGCGCTTAGTTGTGGTCACTTGTGCATTGTTTACTCGCGACTTTAACCGTGATAAGCCTTGAGGCGTTACACCCAAATAATTAGCAAGATCATAATTTGCCAAACCATTAACCCAATGTGGACGTTCGTCACGCAAAAAACAATACCTTTGCTCAAGCGTATTTAGTAATAGAAACGCTTCTTTTGCTTCTTTGAATAGCAACTGTTGTTGTAATAATTTTAATTTAAGTGCACGGAGATTATCTTGTTCCAATTTGGCTAACGGAACGAGTACAACCTTTGCATCATCCAGCGCAGAGATTTGATAGAAGCTAGGAGATTTTTGGATCCACTCAGCAAATAAAATACAAAGTTCGCCAGCAAAATAGAACTCCTTATGTCTTAGTTCCCCTACTTCATTTACTACCGATGAGACGAGCTTGCCAGAGTGGATAAAGAAGCCATAATGTTGCATTTGTCCTTGCTGCAACAATATTTCATTGCGGCCGCAGCGCTTTGTACCGAACGTTGGATTCTCCCTAATAAATGTTAATAATTCATTTCTTGTGGCTTCACAAAACTGACCGAGTTTATGAAAAGGCATAATTCACTCATACAATAGGTATAACTAGATCAAAAAAGGCTCCGTAAGGAGCCTTTTTAACACGTGGTATTAACTTACCAACCCGCTTTCTCTTTTAGTGCAGAACCGATTTCTGCAAGAGAGCGAACTGTTTTAACACCCGCTGCTTCAAGTGCTGCGAATTTCTCATCAGCTGTACCTTTACCGCCTGCGATAATTGCACCAGCGTGACCCATACGCTTACCTGGAGGAGCTGTAACACCAGCAATGTAAGAAACAACAGGCTTAGTTACGTTGTGCTTGATGTACTCAGCCGCTTCTTCTTCAGCTGTACCACCGATCTCACCGATCATTACGATAGCTTCAGTTTGCGGATCGTTTTGGAACATCTCTAGTACGTCGATGAAGTTAGTGCCTGGGATTGGGTCACCACCGATACCAACACAAGTAGATTGACCGAAGCCAGCGTCAGTTGTTTGCTTAACTGCTTCATAAGTCAAAGTACCAGAACGTGACACGATACCTACTTTACCAGGCATGTGGATGTGACCTGGCATGATACCGATCTTAGTTTCACCTGGAGTGATAACACCTGGGCAGTTAGGACCAATCATGCGAACGCCAGTTTCTTCTAGCTTCACTTTAACATCAACCATGTCTAGTGTAGGGATGCCTTCAGTGATACATACGATTAGCTCGATACCTGCGTCGATCGCTTCAAGGATAGCGTCTTTACAGAAAGCAGCTGGTACGTAGATAACAGATGCAGTTGCACCAGTTGACTCTACCGCTTCACGTACTGTGTTAAATACAGGTAGACCTAGGTGAGTTGTGCCGCCTTTACCAGGAGAAACACCACCAACCATTTGCGTACCGTACTGGATAGCTTGCTCAGAGTGGAAAGTACCCTGACCACCAGTGAAACCTTGACAGATTACTTTAGTATCTTTGTTAATTAGTACAGACATTATTTGCCCTCCGCAGCAGCAACTACTTTCTCAGCAGCGTCAGTTAGTGACTCAGCTGCAATGATGTCAAGGCCAGAGTTAGCTAGTACTTCACGACCAGCTTCAGCGTTAGTACCTTCAAGACGTACAACTACTGGTACGTTTACGCCAACTTCTTTAACCGCACCGATAATACCTTCAGCGATCATGTCACAACGTACGATACCACCGAAGATGTTAACTAATACTGCTTTAACATTGTCATCAGAAAGGATGATCTTAAATGCTTCAGATACACGCTCTTTCGTCGCGCCGCCACCAACGTCTAGGAAGTTAGCTGGCTTGCCGCCGTGTAGGTTTACGATGTCCATAGTACCCATCGCAAGGCCTGCACCGTTAACCATACAACCAACGTTACCGTCTAGAGCAACGTAGTTTAACTCGAAGCTTGCAGCGTGAGCTTCACGTGCATCTTCTTGTGAAGGATCGTGGAATTCACGGATCTTAGGCTGGCGGAATAATGCGTTACCGTCAACACCGATTTTGCCGTCTAGGCAGTGTAGGTTACCAGCGTCTGTGATTACTAGCGGGTTGATCTCTAGTAGTGCAAAGTCGTGGTTGATAAACATTTGCGCTAGACCCATGAAGATCTTAGTGAACTGCTTAACTTGAGTTGGGTTCAAACCTAGTTTGAACGCTAGCTCACGACCTTGATAAGCTTGAGGACCTACAAGTGGGTCGATCTCAGCTTTATGAATTAGTTCAGGCGTTTCTTCTGCAACTTGTTCAATTTCTACACCACCTTCAGTTGATGCCATGAACACGATCTTACGTGAACCACGGTCAACAACAGCACCTAGGTATAGTTCATTTGCAATATCAGTGCAGCTTTCTACTAAGATTTTAGCAACTGGCTGACCTTTCTCGTCTGTTTGGTAAGTAACTAGGTTTTTACCTAACCAGTTTTCAGCGAATGCGCGGATTTCGTCTTTGCTGTCTGCAAGTTTAACACCGCCAGCTTTACCACGGCCGCCAGCGTGTACTTGACACTTAACAACCCACTTGTCTCCACCGATTTTACCAGCAGCTTCTACTGCTTCTTGAGGTGTATCACAAGCAAAGCCTTCTGATACAGGTAAACCATATTCGGCAAAAAGTTGTTTTGCCTGATACTCATGCAAATTCATGATGCTTTATCCAATTTTTTATACTAAAAAAGCTGAATATTTATGCAAATAGTCAGCTATCCCAAATTGCGCACATAGTATAGATCCCAAGGCTTCTGATGAAAACCCCACTTAGACCAAAGGCGCAAAAAAAAAGCTGCATGCGAGCATACAGCTTATTCTTTAAACAAATATTATAC
>NZ_JAKEVK010000025.1:0-39602 GCF_022398435.1 Pseudoalteromonas sp. Isolate6
ATATTATGATTTTTGATAATCTATAAAAATTATAAAGACTTTTACGTATATGTAATAATGGATAGATGGATTGGCATTGATGAGTTTGTTGCGGTCGCGAGTAATGGCTCATTTAGCGGGGCTGCAACTCAGTTAAATACTTCGGTTGCGCAAATTAGTCGCCGAGTGAAAATGTTAGAGGAGCGCCTTAACATTCAACTTTTGACGCGCACTACCCGAAAATTAGCGCTGACTCAAGAAGGTGAAGTATTCTTATCTCACGCAAAGCATTTGCAGCATGGATTAGATGACGCCACTGCTGCAATCCGTCAACGTGATAGACAGCCAACAGGCAAACTTAAACTTACCGCACCGGTAATGTACGGTGAATCTTATGTCATGCCTGCCGTGGTCGACTTTATGCGTTTGTATCCCAAAGTTGAGGTAGAAATGCATTTGACGAACAACCAAGTCGACTTGCTCGATAAGGGCTTTGACTTGGCAATTCGACTCGGTAAGTTACAGGATTCATCACTGCGCGCTAAACGGCTAACTACACGTAAAACCATGGTATGTGGTGCAAATATCTATTTAAATCAATTTGGCCAACCGCATACGCTCGCTGAGCTTGGCAATCATAAATGTTTGATTGGCAACAGTAGCGAATGGCGTTTTGTTGAGCACGGTAAAGCGCGACAAATTAAAGTGGCGGGGCCACTGCGTTGCAACAGTGGTTGGGGGCTTTTGGAAGCAGCAAAGCAAGGCTTAGGCTTGGTGCAGTTACCGCATTATTACGTGCAAGAGGCGTTAGAGAGAGGCGAGTTAACAGAGGTACTAATCAACTTTAGGCCTGAAGAAGAGGGTGTCTGGGCGCTGTATCCACCCAGACAATTTGTCGCCACCAGCTTACGATTATTACTGGATCACTTGAGTGCGCACTTTAATCAGGTTTAGCCATAGTATCAATTGCTTGACTGAGCGCTATCTCGCGACTAATGCAAAACGCGCTATCACCCAAACGCTCGTGTATATTTAAGCGCTCTAATTTATCTGTGGTCTCTAAATTCGGTGAATAGATAAAAACACTACAGTCAGCATCGAGTGCATCTGTAATCGCATTTTCAATGGCTAAGCCCACGGTGACATCAATCATAGCTACGTCGCTTAGATCTAATACCATGGCTTTGTATTCACCAATTTTTCGGTGTTGTCTTGCAATGGCTTTAGAGACGCTAAAGATCATTGGCCCGGAAAGATAAAAGAATAATAGTTTACCGTTGGCTTTATCTAACAGCTCGCTTTCTTTTTTCGTAAGAGGCACATCTTCATCGCTATCACTGTCGCTAATTGCTTTAACGTGATTAGCTTGTACTCGGCTTAATCTCTCTATGATCATTACATTAGAGATAAATACGCCAAGGCCTACGGCAACAATCAGGTCAACAAAAACGGTAAGGAGCATTACGCCATACATAATCGCCATTTGACTGACACTAAGCTTATGGGCACGTTGGATAAAGCTCCAATCCAGAATATTAAAACCAACATACACTGCAATACCAGCAAGCACTGCCATTGGAATTGGCTCGGTCAAACTGCCCGCGATAAAGACTACGGCCATTAAAATTAGTGCCCTGAATATGCCTGCAATTGGCGAGCGAGCACCTACTTGAATATTGACCACAGTTCCCATCGTTGCACCAGCACCTGGCAATGCACCAAAAAGGCCAGCTATTATATTGGCAATACCTTGGCCTCTGAGTTCTTTATCAGAATCATGCTCGGTTCGCGTTAAACTGTCGGCTATTACTGCTGTTAGCAACGTATCTATACAACCCAAAGTGCCCAGTACCAGTGCGTCGATAAGCATTTCAACGAATAGCTCTGGTGACAATACTGGAAACACAATACTCGGTAAACTACTTGGAATTTCACCGATACGACGGATACTATCTGTGTCAAAAATAATGATTGAAAGCAGTGTAACGGCGACGAGTGCGACCAACTGAGCGGGGACGTATTGGCGCCACTTACTTGGCATTTTAAATAATATTGCCAGTGTGATTGCCCCAAGGAACAACTCAGAAAAATGTAAGTCCATCAGTAAGTCGGGTATGTGAGATAAGGTGCCAACAACGCCGCCTGCGGGTGCTTGATGTCCAAGTAAAGGAGCAAGCTGTAAAATAATGAGGATAACACCGATACCAGACATGAATCCGGAGATAACACTGTAGGGCATCAAGGTAACGTATTTACCTAACTTAAGCGTACCAAGTAAAACCTGAAATGCACCTGCCATCATGACAACAGTAAAGCCCATCGCAAGACCATTTTCGGGGTACTTGCTCATCATGGCGGTGAGTACTGCTGTCATGATAACAGTCATGGGGCCGGTTGGTTCAGAAATGAGAGAAGTCGAACCACCGAACAGCGCGGCAAATAAGCCAACCAAAATTGCGCCCCACATCCCAGCTTCTGCGCCGGCACCAGAGGCAACACCAAAAGCGAGTGCGAGTGGTAAAGAAATAATTGCAGTGGTTACACCACCGAATAGGTCACCTTTTAAAGAGGCGTTTTTAAATCTCTTAAGTGTGAGCATACTTTTGACTTTAACGATCAAAGAATTGACGGCATTCTACTGATAAATAACACGGAGTGCTACGAAGGACTGGTATTACCATTTGTCTGCTCAGTAAAATTCGGACACAAAAAAGCCAGTCTAAAAAGACTGGCTTTTCAATTACTGCTTAGTCAACCTGAGCAGGAGAGGCCATGTCGGCACTGGCTCTGCCTGTTGGTGACTTAGAACCAACACCTAACCCGCTATTAGTTACGGTCTGGCGTGAATCATGTGGCATTGCAGATGGTGTTTCTAACACGACATCTTCAATCACACTTTTCGCTTTGGTCATTGGCGCTGCAGCTGTTTGGTTGAAGCGTACACGGCTTTGTGCCGAATTGCCATTTACTACCGGTTGAGCAGCTGCTTCAATATTGCCAGCGGCTGGCGTTTCTTCAGACGAAGGTTCAGCAACTACTTCAACTGCTGGTGCTTCGACTACTGACTCCTGAGCTTCTGGCGTTGCATCAGTTTCAGAAGCCTGGGCTTCTTCTGCAACTGTAGTCTCAGCCTTAGCCTCTGCCGTTTCAACTTGCTCAGTATCTACTGTGTCAGCGATTGGCTCAGCGTTAACCTCTTTTGCTGCTTCTGGCTGTGTAGCTTCTACTTCTTCTGCGACTACTTCGTCAGCACTTGCGGATGTTTCGGGCTGTGCAGCTTGTTGCAATGGTGCTTCAGCAGTAGTTGCATCAACTTCCTTTGCAGGCTCCACTTGTTGCGCTGCATTTTCGTCAGCATGCACTTCAGCTGGCTTAGCTGCGACATCTTGCTCTGCATCAGTGTGCGTCTCAGAAACTGTCGCTTCTGCCGCTGGTGCAGTATCTTCAGCTACCGTTTCAGGTGACAATTGAGTCTCAACTGTACTTGCTTCTTGCTGCACTTCCGCTTGAGTTTCACTGTCAGAAGATTTCGCTTTGAGCTCAGCTTCGTATTCTGCAGCGGCTTGATCTGCTACGGGTACAAATGCAGCAGCTTGGCCTTTTTCAGGCGCATCCTGACGACGGCGACGTTGACCAGCTGCTCTCAGATGACGCGGAGAACGTCTAGAGCGTGTACGGCCTTCTTTATTTTCGTCATCAATTTGTGACTCTGAAAGCTCTGCAGAAACACTCTCGGCAACATCATTTCGCTCTTGGCGCTCAACGTGAGTAGTTTCTTGCGGCTTAACTTGTGCGTGTGCTTCAGCCTGATCAGAATGTGAAGCTACTTCTTCATTCGTTACTGACTCTTTTTCTGATTTATCAGCGACAGGCTTTGCTTTTCTCTGTCTTGGCTTATATTCAGCTTTAGATTCAGAAGCCGTTTTCGCTGGTTGCTCAAGTGGCTTTGCTTCTACTTTCACCTCTTCAACACTAGTTTGCTCTGAAGTGTTAGCGTCCTGTACGTTGGTTTCTTCCACACGTACCTTCTTACGAAGATTACGTCTTTGTCTACGCGGTTTTACTTTTGCTTCTTTAACAGGCGTGTCGTTAGCCTCGACCGCTTCAACATTATCGTTTACAGATCCCTTAGCTGGACGGTTTGTTTTGTCCTGATCTTGGCGTTTTCTGTTATTTGGACGACGGCGTTTGCGGTTATCACTGCGTTGCTCGCTATTATTGTTTTCGTCTTTCGTTTCAACTGCTGTTTCTTTTTGTTGATCGTTACGACGGCGGTTATTATTCCGACGGCGATTGTTATTGTTGCGGCGGCGATTATCACGGTTGTTATCGCGTGCTGGCTTCTCCGCAGCAGATTTGTTTTCTTCCTGAACGTCGCTATCACCCGCAAACAAGCTCTTGAACCATTGCCCAATCTTGGCAAACAGGCTGGTGCTGTTTTGCGCCGGTTGTGCTTGTGGTTTATGCGCCTGTGATTTTGCCGTTTGAGCTGGAGTCGCTGCCGGCGCTGGTGCCGGTGCTTCAGGCATGACGACACCTTTTAGCACAGGTTCCTCTTTCACAATCGCTTGAGCTCGAGCAATTTCAACTATTTCAGGCTCTGGTGTAGTGATCTGCTCATAGCTTGCAGCTTCAGTTGTCTCATCTTTACGCAATCTAACCACTTCATAGTGCGGTGTTTCTAGATGTTGGTTAGGAATGATAACAACATGGCACTCGTGGCGCTTTTCGATGCGTTGCACAGAACGACGCTTTTCATTTAATAGATAAGCACCAACAGCGACAGGCACTTGGGCGTTGACCTGAGCGGTATTATCTTTGATCGCTTCTTCTTCGATTAGACGCAAGATAGACAAAGCAATGGATTCGTTTGAGCGAATAGTGCCTTGGCCGTCACAGCGTGGACACGTATGCTGGCTTGCTTCACCTAAAGACGGACGCAAACGTTGACGCGACATTTCTAATAGGCCGAAACGAGAAATTTTACCTATTTGCACGCGAGCACGGTCGGTACGAACAGCTTCTTTCAAGCGGTTTTCTACTTCACGTTGGTGGCGTGGTGGAGTCATATCGATAAAGTCGATAACGATTAGGCCACCTAAATCACGCAAACGTAACTGGCGTGCAATCTCGTCAGCGGCTTCTAGGTTAGTGTTCAGCGCCGTCTCTTCGATATCACCACCTTTCGTCGCTTTTGACGAGTTGATATCGATAGACGTAAGTGCTTCTGTTGGATCAATAACGATAGAGCCACCAGAAGGCAAACGTACTTCACGCTGGAAAGCTGACTCAATCTGGCTCTCAATCTGATAATGGGTAAATAATGGCACGTCATTTTGATAAAGCTTCACACGATTGATGAAGTCTGGACGGAAACGCTCAATATGTGCCTTCGCTTCTTCAAAAACCCGAGGCTTATCAATTAGGATTTCACCGATATCACGACGTAAATAATCGCGAATTGCACGGAAGATCACGTTACTTTCTTGGTGAATTAAGAAAGGTGCTTTCCCGCTATTTGCCGCGTTTTGGATTGCGTCCCAGTGAACGAGTAGCGCCTTAAGGTCATACTCCAGTTCTTCGAAAGACTTGCCTACGCCTGCCGTACGTACGATAAGACCCATACCTTTAGGTACGTTTAAGCGACTCAATGCTTCTTTTAGCTCTATGCGCTCATCACCTTCGATACGGCGTGAAATACCGCCAGCTCTTGGGTTATTAGGCATTAATACCAAGTAGCTACCAGCAACACTAATAAAGGTTGTGAGTGCCGCGCCTTTTTGACCACGTTCTTCTTTATCAACCTGAACGATGACTTCTTGACCTTCTTTGATCACGTCTTTGATATTAGGGCGACCATTGAATGTATAGCCATCAGGGAAATACGTTTTAGCGATTTCTTTTAAAGGAAGGAATCCGTGACGCTCAGCGCCATAATCAACAAATGCGGCTTCTAGGGATGGTTCGATACGGGTAATTTTACCCTTATAGATATTGGCTTTTTTCTGTTCGTGACCAGGGCTTTCTATGTCTAGATCGTATAGACGCTGGCCGTCAACCAGTGCCACGCGCATTTCTTCTTGCTGCGTTGCATTGATCAGCATACGTTTCATATTGTAATTCTCTACTTAATTTATTTACAGCGCCTGATACGTCTTGCCAGCGACAGCGTGCTACACCTTGGATGTTCCTATTAAATGATGCAGTCTCACGACTGGGGGAAAGGGAACATATTCACAGTTTCCGCTTAAAATCAGGGTAAAATCACTGATCCATCGTTCGCTTTTTGCACGTTTATTCGTTTCACAAAGCAGCCATGCACGGGGTAGGTTTGAGCTTGGTTTGCCAAGCTTGGCTATCACCATCTTTCGACTTGATTACTCTGTGGTTATTCACGAGTTGCGGCCTGCTATGCACGGGTATTACTGCAACTGTGGTAAACGTATCAGACAAATTTTAATTTATTGCTTTTTAGTTTATTCATCGTGTCCAGTCATTAAACGAAATATTACGCGCTTCGCACTGACTGTTCGCACGTGTTTATCTTAGATGCATGATAAAAGCTTTGGAAATATTAGCTCTAATCTGTATGATCTGCCATCCAAGATGTGCATCACGATATTGTTTTTGCGATAAAAAGCACCTCGCAAAAATTTGCGGCCTGATTATCCCACTAATAATGTCGAGATAGCAACTAAATTATTACTCAAATCAGTGATTAGGCAATGTCAGAAAAACCCGCATTACAAGTTAGCTTTGTTACCGTGACGGAAGACCAAGAAGGTCAAAGGATCGATAACTTTTTAGTTACGCATTTGAAAGGGGTGCCAAAAAGCGCCGTATATAAAATTCTTCGTAAAGGGGAAGTGCGTGTAAACAAAAAGCGGGTGAAGCCTGTATATAAGCTACAAATCAATGATGAAATCCGTATCCCACCTGTGCGTGTTGCGGAGAAAACCGAGTTTGTGCCTAAAAACCTAGACAAAGTCGCAAATCTAGAAGATGCAATTCTTTATGAAGATAAGTATCTGATAGTTATAAATAAGCCAGCCGGTATGGCGGTACATGGTGGCAGCGGCTTAAGCTATGGCTTAATTGAAGCATTAAGAGCATTACGCCCTCAAGAGCAAAGTTTGGAGCTAGTTCACCGTTTGGACCGCGATACATCGGGTTGTTTGTTGATTTCAAAGCGCCGCGCAGTACTTAAAGGACTTCATGAGCAGCTAAGAGAAAAGACCATGGAGAAGAATTACCTTGCGCTGGTTTCTGGGCAATGGGATGCTAAACATAAAAATGTCACAGAGCCGCTGCGTAAAAATACCTTGAAGTCTGGTGAGCGAGTGGTACGAGTGGATCATGAGCAAGGTAAGCCTTCTCATACTCGTTTTAGAGTTGTCGAGCGTTTTGAGTCAGCAACTTTAGTGCAGGCATCACCGGTTACGGGCAGAACACATCAGATCCGAGTGCATACTCAATGTAAAGGGCATCCAATTGCATGCGATGATAAATATGGCGATCAGGTGTTTGATGCCAAAATGCGTGGAGTAGGATTAAACAGGCTGTTTTTACATGCCAAAGAACTCAGATTTATGCATCCAAAAACAGAAACTACACACCATGTAGAGGCACCATTGGATGGGGCTTTGGAAGCGTGTTTAACTAAATTAAGGAAGTAACATGCGGTATAAGTGTGTAATTTTCGACTGGGATGGCACCGTCATGGACTCTGTGCCCAAAATAGTAAATACCATTCACTTGGCTGCAAAGTCATGCAATATGACGCCAGTAAGTGATAGTGAAGCGAAAAGTATTATTGGTTTATCGTTGCCTGTAGCGATGCGGGTGTTATTTCCTCACCATGAGGATAAAGCAGAATCATTGGCCAGTGCATATAAATATATTTACTCAAATGAAGATGATACGCCATCACCTATATTTGAGGGCGTGGAACCATTACTTGGCAAGCTTCGTGACAGAGGGATAAAAATTGCAGTCGCTACAGGAAAAAGTCGCACGGGTTTGAACCGATTAATGGCTCAAAATGGACTTACCGATTATTTTGTTACGACACGCACGGCTTGCGAAGCCGAGTCTAAACCACATCCAGATATGTTATTACAAATATTGACAGAACTTGGCGTCGATGCAGAAGATACTGTGATGGTAGGCGACTCTATTATTGATATGGACCTGGCAAGCAATGCGGGCGTTGATGCGATCGGCGTCACTTTAGGAGTGGCTTCTAGAGACGAGTTATCGCAAACATCGGCTGCGCATATTTGCGATAACTATCAAGACTTATCTGACCTTTTGTTAGTCTGATTGCTCAGCGAGTACATCAATACCAAACTCGAGTAATGTTTTAGTGAGTTGAATAAGGGGAAGACCAATTAAAGTATTGGGGTCTTCTCCTTCAAGCTTATCAAACAGACAGATCCCTAATCCCTCGCTTTTAAAGCTTCCAGCACAGTTATAAGGTGTTTCCGCATCACAATAGTTACTGATCTGTGTTTGGGTAAGTCGGCGAAAATAAACGTGGAACGGCACCACTTCAGTGACCGTTTTGCCGCTTTCAATGTCGAAAACGGTTAAACCAGTCAAAAAAGTCACGCGATTATTGCTAAATAGACTTAGTTGTTTAATCGCGTTTTCTTTATTATGCGGCTTTCCTAGGACCTCACCGTTGAATAGTGCAACTTGGTCTGAGCCAATTACCACACCTTTTTGATATTTTGCTATTGCTGCTTTGGCTTTTAATTCGCTCAATCTCGCTACAAGTTGCTGTGCTGATTCACCTTCGAGTGCTTGCTCGTCTACGTCCGGTGAAAAAGATGCAAAAGGAAGCATTAATTTTTTCAAAATTGACTGCCTAAATGGTGAACTTGAGGCTAGAATAAGAGGCGTTTTCATGAGATTTTTATCTTTGTGACAACATTGCCAATAGGATAATGCGCAATAACGCGAAAAACAAAGGGAAAGTGTATTTTTACTTTGACTAACACAGTAACTATCTATATGATGCAGCCCCTATGCAAAAGGTGAAAATTCCCATCACTATTGATCCATGCAGAGCAGCGCAACGTCGAGCATCCTATGACGGTGTTGTAATGCTTGAAGAACTTTCTCGATTGCAGCAAGTTGTGCGTGATCAAAATAGTGAAATAGCGGTAGATATTCATTTCAACATCGACGAACAAGGTTTGGTTGTTGTGCAAGGCAAAGTCCGAGCCCATCTAACTGTTGTATGTCAGCGTTGTAATGATGAATTAGGGTTGGATTTGGAACAAGACTTTGCGTATTCGCCAGTCGGATTAGGTGCAGAGTCGGATGATCTTCCCGAGCGTTATGATGTGTTGGAACTGGATGATGAGGGTGAAGTTAATCTAAGACAAATCGTCGAAGATGAGCTATTACTCGCGATTCCGATAGTCCCGACGCATGATGAAGCACTGTGTTCTTATTCTGATAAGCCAAAGAGCTTTGGTGAAATTGAAGCAGAAGATAGCAAACCAAATCCATTTGAAATTTTGAAACAACTTAAGAAAGATTCTTAGGAGAAGGCTAATGGCGGTACAAAAAAGCAAGAAGTCACGCGCACGTCGTGGTATGCGTCGTTCACACGATGCGATCAGTGGACCAGCTCTAACTGTAGATCAGGTTTCTGGCGAGACTCATCGTCGTCACCACGTGACTGCTGACGGTTACTACAAAGGCGTTAAAGTAATTTCTAAGTAAGAGATTACTTTATGCTAACCGATCTAACCATCGCGTTAGATATGATGGGGGGCGATTACGGCCCCCGTTCATCTATCCCCGCAGCTATCGCTGCCGTGCTTAAGCACCCAAATCTAAATCTAATTCTGTGTGGTAATCAGCAAGTTATCGAAAGCGCTTTAACTAAAGCGAGTATGCTAGACCATCCAAGACTCAAAATTAAACACTGTAAAGAGGTCGTCACTAACAGCTGTGAACCTGCCTCAGCACTGAGAAATAAAAAACAGTCTTCAATGCGTGTTGCGCTTGATTTGGTGAAATCTGGTGAAGCGCAGGCTTGTGTTAGCTCAGGAAATACAGGTGCGCTCTTTTTTATGGCCCACTATGTGTTAAAAATGTTGCCTGGTATTAAGCGCCCCGCATTAATTTCAGCCGTTCCAACAGAGAAAAAACAACCCGTTTATTTGCTTGATCTTGGTGCGAATGTGCATTGTGATCCTGAAACCCTCTATCAGTTTGGTATTATGGGCTCAATCGTTGCGGGAGAAGCATTAAATATTCCTTCACCTAAAGTGTGTTTGCTAAATATTGGCTCTGAAGAAATCAAAGGCCATGATGGTATCAAGCAAGCTGCAAAATTAATGAAATCCTCATCTGTTATTAATTATCAAGGCTATTGTGAGGGGAGCGATATGTTCTCTGGCAAAGCCGATGTGATAGTGTGTGAGGGGTTTGTCGGCAACGTCGCCTTGAAAACCTGTGAAGGGATTGCCAAACTCATCATGCATAAGTTTAGCAAAGCGTTAAAAAAGCACTTTTTTTATAAAGCGTTGGCCTTTTTACTTCGACCCGTTATAAAAAAATTGTATAGAAGGGTGAACCCCGACCAGTATAACGGCGCAAGTCTGGTAGGATTGCGCGGTATTGTTGTGAAAAGTCACGGAAATGCCACAACGAAGGCATTTTTAGCCGCGATTGAAGAAGCTGCGCAAGAAGTACAACGTAAGATCCCTGAAAAGATCCAAGCGGTGTTTGCTCAGGTCGACACAGAAAAACAACCGTCAGGTCCGCATCCCTAACACTGCTAAGTGACATGAGGACGTGGCGACAACAGAGAAAATAAGAGCACAATATGTCACAAAAAATCGCATTATTTTTCCCAGGACAGGGCTCACAAAGCGTGGGCATGTTATCTGAATTATTAGCATCTTCTGATATCGTTAAAGCGACTTTCGCTGAAGCGTCAGAAGCATTAGGCTACGATCTAGCCGAACTTGTGCTAAACGGTCCTGAAGAAGAATTAAACCAAACGCACCGTACTCAGCCGGCATTATTAACCGCAAGTGTTGCTATCTTTAGAGCATGGCAAGAGAAAGGTGTTGAAGCTGAATTGACACTAGCAGGCCATAGTTTAGGTGAATACTCTGCATTAGTATGTGCAGAAGTATTAACACTTGCAGATGCGGTTAAGTTAGTTGAAAAACGTGGTTTATACATGCAAGAAGCCGTTCCCGCTGGTACGGGTTCTATGGCAGCAATTATAGGTTTAGATGATGAGGTAATTGCTAAAGTTTGTGCCGAATCTGCACAGGGTGACGTTGTTTCCCCGGTAAACTATAATTCACCTGGCCAAGTAGTCATTGCGGGTCACGTTGAAGCAGTAAATAGAGCTTCTCAAGCGTGTAAAGAAGCAGGAGCTAAGCGTGCATTACCGCTTGCTGTCAGCGTTCCATCTCATTGCGCATTAATGAAACCTGCCGCTGATAAATTAGCCAAAGACCTTGAAGCACTTGTATTTTCAGAGCCAAAGTTTGATGTGATCAACAATGTTGATGTTACTGTTGCTAAAGATGCAGCAGCAATAAAAGATGCGCTTATTCGTCAGCTTTACAGTCCTGTGAGATGGACTGAAACCGTACAAGCGGTTGCGAAAGAAGGTGTTACAACAACTTTTGAGTTCGGCCCTGGTAAAGTGATTTCGGGTCTTGTCAAACGTATCGACCGCTCAGTGTCGTGCGTGTCAGTAAATGATTTAGCTGCCATTGCAGCAGCAGAATAATAATGAGAGTTATATGAGTAATTTATTTTCTTTAGAAGGTAAGGTAGTACTAGTAACAGGTGCTAGCCGTGGCATTGGTAAATCAATTGCTAACGCTTTGGTTGCGCAAGGCGCAAAAGTTGCAGGCACTGCAACGAGTGAGTCTGGTGCAGAGCGTATCTCTGAGTATCTAGGCGAAAATGGTAAAGGTTATGCGCTAAACGTGACAGATGTCGACTCAATCGCAGCAACTTTAGATGCAATCAAAGCAGAATTAGGTGATATCGATGTGTTGGTAAACAACGCTGGTATCACTCGCGATAACTTGCTGATGCGCATGAAAGATCAAGAATGGGATGACATCATCGATACTAATTTATCATCTATTTTCCGCTTATCAAAAGCCGTACTTCGTCCAATGATGAAGAAGAAAAATGGCCGTATCATTAACATTGGCTCGGTAGTGGGCACTATGGGTAATGCGGGTCAAGCTAACTATGCTGCTGCAAAAGCGGGTGTAATTGGTTTTACAAAATCATTGGCGCGTGAGGTTGCATCTCGTGGTATTACGGTAAATACTGTAGCACCGGGCTTCATTCAGACAGATATGACGGATGAGCTAACTGATGAGCAAAAAGCAGCGACTTTGGCGAATGTACCAGCAGGTCGTTTAGGCCAACCAGAAGAAATCGCTGCAGCTGTGGTTTATTTAGCGTCAGATGCGGCAGCTTATGTTTCTGGCGAAACTTTGCACGTAAATGGTGCGATGTACATGGTTTAACCCGCTAAGATCACAAATCAATTGAAATTTTTGTGATCTTGTCGACAACGTACTTGAAATCGTCGCGAAAATAGGCGATAAAAAGATTCAAAGCTTTGTAACAGGTTTGACCAGAAAAAAAAGTACGGGTCAATCCTTGAATCCCAGAATGATGCGTCGTAAACTGCGCCGCAATCTGAAAATTAACGCAGTAGCGTTTAAATAAAGGAAAGAAGAATGAGCGACATCCAAGAACGCGTAAAGAAAATTATTGTTGAACAACTAGGTGTTAAAGAAGAAGAAGTTAAATCAGAAGCGTCTTTCGTTGATGATTTAGGTGCTGATTCTCTAGACACTGTTGAGCTTGTAATGGCGCTAGAAGAAGAGTTCGATACAGAGATCCCTGATGAAGAAGCTGAGAAAATCACTACTGTTCAGGCAGCTATCGACTACGTTACTGCTCACGCTGAGTAACTAGCTTTTCTATTAGGGCAGCACTCGCTGCCCTAACTCTTTCTAGACCCCCCAATTATTATAATAATCCCTTTTTGGAGGACACCGTGGCTAAACGTCGAGTCGTAGTAACTGGCTTAGGTATGTTGACGCCGCTGGGTAATGATGTTGCATCTACCTGGCAGGGCTTATTAGAAGGCCGTAGTGGCATTCGCAATATCACGCATTTTGACACAGAAGGTTTCGGAACTAAGTTTGCTGGTTTAGTTAACGACTTTGATGTCACTGAGTATATTTCCCCTAAAGATGCTAAAAAAATGGATGTTTTCATCCAGTATGGTATCGCTGCAGGTGTACAGGCTATAAAAGACTCAGGTCTTGAAGTTAACGAAGAGAATGCCGCAAGAGTTGGTGTAGCCATTGGCTCTGGTATAGGTGGTTTGACGCTAATTGAAGAAAACCACGTTAAACTATTAAATAGTGGCCCACGCAAGCTTTCTCCGTTTTACGTACCTTCTACCATTATCAATATGATTTCTGGCCACTTGTCTATCATGCATGGCTTAAGAGGTCCAAATATTTCGATTGTTACTGCATGTACAACTGGCCTTCATAATATCGGCCATGCGGCCCGTATGATTGCATATGGCGATGCGGATGCGATGGTAGCTGGCGGTGCTGAAAAAGCGTCAACCCCAATTGGTATGGGCGGTTTTAGTGCAGCTCGTGCGCTTTCTACGCGTAACGATGATCCGCAAGCGGCTTCTCGCCCTTGGGATAAAGACCGTGATGGTTTTGTGCTAGCTGATGGAGCTGGTGTGATCGTACTGGAAGAGTATGAGCATGCGAAAGCACGTGGTGCTAAGATTTACGCTGAACTGGTTGGCTTTGGTATGAGTGGTGATGCATATCACATGACATCACCACCTGAAGACGGTGCTGGTGCTGCACAGGCCATGGTTAATGCATTGAACGACGCAGGGATCAATGCAGAGCAGGTTGGCTATATCAATGCACACGGTACTTCCACTCCGGCGGGTGACGTTGCAGAGACGCATGCTGTAAAGTCGGTATTTGGTTCTGCGGCAAAAGATGTAATGGTGAGCTCGTCTAAATCAATGATGGGCCACTTACTTGGTGCTGCGGGCTCAGTTGAATCAATTATTTCGATTCTTGCACTGCAAGACCAAAAAGTAACGCCGACCATTAACTTAGATAACCCAGATGAAGGTTGTGATTTAGACTACGTGCCTCATACTGCCCGTGATGCGAAGCTAGAGTACACTTTGTGTAATTCTTTTGGCTTCGGTGGAACAAACGGTTCATTGCTATTTAAAAAGGTGTAGATCAGCCTTAGTAATCTAATAGCAAAGTAGGTTATGATAAAAAAGCTCGGCAATGCCGAGCTTTTTTATGTTGTGAATACCCTTAAAAGGAAAGCGATGTGGATAATCAGCAGCTTTTTTCTAACACTGACAGAGGATTGGCCTATGGAGACGGTTTTTTTACCACTGCGTTAGTCCGTGATGGAAATATTGACTTGTGGCCACTTCACAAGGCGCGATTGACATTCTGTCAGCAGCGCTTGGACTTTCCCGAGTTACGATTAGATAAAATTGAGTCTTTAGCTCAAGAGCAAGTTAAAGATAAAGCGGAAGCGGTGCTAAAGATCCTTATCACTCGAGGGTGCGGGGGCCGCGGTTACCAAGCTCCTGAGACGCCTCAGCCAAGTGTGAGTATTCAGGTCTTACCTTTTCCTTCACACTATAAAACATGGCAGCAAAATGGGATTGAGGTCGCATTAAGCCGAGTTAAACTGGGTATTCAGCCATTACTAGCTGGATTAAAGACACTGAATCGGTTAGAACAAGTACTTATTAAACAAGATGCACAGACATTGGTTTGCGACGATGTTATTGTGATGGATATCAATGATATGGTGATTGAAGCGTCAGCGGCAAATATCATCATGATTAAAGAAAACAAGCTGTATACACCAGATCTTAGTGGCTCAGGCATTAAAGGCGTATTCTTAACCGCACTTGAAAGTAGGCATGATATTAGGGTCAAAAAAATTGCTTTTGACGAGTTAAAAGCAGCTGATGGCGTATTTATTTGTAATAGTTTAATGCAGTTGGTACCTGTAGTAAGAATTGAGAATAAACATTTCGATATCGCCTACTTACATGAATTGAAAAGGCGATTTTTAGGGAAGTAATATAAATGAAAAAACTGTTTATCATAGTCGCATTTTTGATAGCAGCAGCGTCCTGGTGGTTATCTCAGCAAATAAATAAGGTTAAATTTGAACCACTTAATATCTCTGAGTCATTAGTTGAGATAAAGGCTGGGCAAACATTTAATCAGCTCTGTCAGCTATGGCAGCGTAGCGGGGCATTATCTAACTGCTTTCCTTATCAACTTTATAGTAAGTTAGAGCCTAAGTTATTCGCGTTACAAGCGGGCTTTTACGATCTTAAAGGGCTAACTGTGCTGGATGCCATCAGCAAAATTAGTCGTGGAGAGCAACACAACTTTAGCTTTACAATCATTGAAGGGATGCCCATTTGGGAAGTCAAAAACAAGCTCCTTAGTGCCCCTTACTTAACGCAAGACATTGATAAGCTGGCAGCACAACTGAATATAGCGCAAAGTTCAGCTGAAGGGTGGTTGTACCCCGACACCTACCATTACCATGGAAATGACTCAGCGCTGCGCTTACTTAAACGCGCCCATACCAAAATGCAGAGTGTGCTTGAGCAGGAGTGGCAAAACAGGATGCCAGATCTTCCTTTAAACACGCCTTATGAAGCCTTGATCTTGGCTTCGATTATTGAGAAAGAAACGGGCGTAGTCGCAGAAAGAGATAAAGTAGCCTCCGTTTTTATCAATCGCTTACGTAAGGGCATGCGTTTACAGACAGATCCAACCATTATTTATGGTATTGGTGAGCACTTTGATGGTGACATTAAACGTGAAGATATCCGTAAAAAGACGCCATATAATACCTATCGGATTGATGGCTTACCACCGACCCCCATTGCAATGCCGTCTCGTGCTGCTATCCATGCGGCACTTAATCCCGCAACAACCGATTATTTTTATTTTGTTGCGTCAGGAGATGGTGGGCACCACTTTTCGAAAACATTGTCTGAGCACAATAAAGCGGTGAAGAAATTTATTTTGAAACAGTGACTTTGAAAGATAGCTGGCGTTGAAGAGAGGGCTAGCTCTCTCGTTACTCTCTATTACAACATAAAATATTCTTTAATACCCGCCAATACGCTAGATACCGCAACGGAAGCTAAAATAAGTCCCATTACTCGGCTGACGATACTTGCGCCACTATCACCAATCCATTGGTGAATTTTTGTCGCAACCAGTAAAAATAGCAACACGATAGCCAATACGCTGAGCATAATAAGCGATGTTTGGAGTTGTTCAAATACATTGTTTTCGCTGTTTTTAGTAAGCAAAACGGCAGCCAACATTGCCCCTGGGCTTGCGATCGAAGGCATTGCTAAAGGGAAAATAGCGGTGTCTGATGCTTTACTGTCTAACTTAATCTCTTCACTTGGCTTACCCTCGCCAAAAATCATTGTCATGGCAAAGATGAAAAGTACGATGCCGCCAGCAATCGCAAATGCTGGTAGGGGAATACCAATGGCATTTAAAATAATTTCGCCAGCAATAATAAAAAACAGTAACACAATGGCAGCAACCAGTGTTGCCTTAACCGCTATTTTTCGTTTTGTAGCAATATCAAAGCCAGTAGTGGTTGCGATAAATACCGGAATGGTGCCAATGGGGTCGATGACCGCAAAGAAAAAAATGAACGTTGAGATATATTGTTCCATAGTTTCCTATTATGAAATAAAGGTTGTTCACAAATTGCTTATGATTGGCTATCTGTTATAGACCAACATCAAATAATATCACTGGTTTCATGACCTGACTCTGAATGCTTACTCAACTATTTTTTGCATTCATGGTAAGTACCCAAGCCACCGCATCGTTGTAGTTCTCGAAGTTCTTAATCGCTAAGCCGTGCTTGTCAGCAAATGCTTCAATTAATCCACTTTTGGTGTCTGAGGGAGAAATAACTCGGGCTAGGGTGATCCCATCAACAAATTGATTGAGCTTTTGTAAAACGCTTAGTACGCTTGGGTAGTCGTAAGTGATATGTAATTGAGATACGTCGATAACCAGACCCTTTAGCTGATTCGACTTAAGTGCAAGTCCTAAGTTTTTATACATCTCGATGATATTGGCTTCCACGCATTCCCCGTATGCGGCTGCGTGGATAAGTTTCTCTTTACTATCAACTGTTGCTCTATAAGAGAATTTCGCCATGCTCTATTGCACCCTTTATGCTTATAAATAAAAGGATAGTTCAATTAGCTGGCGATACCAATTTCAAAAAGCGCACTGAGCTAAAGCGGCTCATTATTTGTCCGAATCCGAGGCCTGTTATGTCGTTATGTAAGCTCTTCAGCTACCTCTGCAATTTTTTGTCTCAACCAAATATGACTTGCATCACGGTGTAATAACGGGCTCCAAATCATATCTAACTCAAACGGTGGAATTGGGAAAGGTGGCTCTAGCACGGCTAAAGTCGGATCATCACGATAGATATTCGCGGCTTTCGATGGCAATGTTGCAATTAAGTTCTGCTCTTTTGCTAAGTGAATTGCAACGTGATAATTACGCGTAAAAGTCGCGATGTTTCGGTGTTTTCCAAAGTGTGCAAGCGCCTCGTCAACCCAGCCAAGCTTCTGTACATCTGCGGGATCCATTCCGACCCCAACACCAAATCCGGTTTTGCTTACCCAAATATGGCGAGACTTTAAATAGGCATCAAGCGTAAAGTTGGTAATAACTGGGTTGTCGGATTTTACGAGGCAGCAAAAACTATCCTTCCAAATTCGTTTGTGGTGGAACGATTGCGGTAAGTTTTCGAAGCGGTTAATTGCCATGTCTACCTTGCCATTTTCCACATCATGGAATGTAACATCACTCGGCGTGAGAATATCAAGGGTCGTATCTGGGGCTTCTTCATGGAGTTTATTCAGGAGTTTCGGTGCAAGTGTACTCGCGGCATAGTCACTGGCCATAATTCGAAATACTCGATTACTACTCGCTGCCTCAAACTCTCTGTTAGGGGCTAAGGTTTCCTCTAAAGTCATAAGTATGCCACGGATCACAGGCTGCAGCTCAAGTGCGCGCTCTGTCGGCACCATGCCTTCGCTGGTACGTACTAAAATAGGGTCATTAAAGAGGTTTCTGAGGCGCTTAAGACCATTACTCATTGCTGGCTGGGTAATACTTAATTGATTTGCGGCACGTGTTACGTTGCATTCTCGAAGCAAGGTATCGAGGTAAACCAGCAGGTTAAGGTCAATTTTACTAATGTTCACTCAGTTTTCCTTTATATTATTCTTCTTTTTTGGCATCTTGGAGAAAACGATTTTCACGTGGATAAGGGTAAATATGTCTTACGACTCTCTCACGAATATCTCGTTGTGCTTGCTGCCAAAACAACACCTCAGCCAAATCAGCATGATGGCGCAGAAACATTTCCTTTAGTGTAGGATTTGTCAGAACAAATGTACACAACTGTTCAGGAAAGACGTCTTGTGGCGCGCTGGAAATATCCGCAGAGTCATACATATTATCAAGCCCTTGTTTTGGCAGTGCTCTAAAGTTCATTTCCGTGAGATATTGTACTTCATCATAGTCATAGAAAATAACTCTATGATGTTTGCTCACGCCAAAATTTTTTAACAGCATGTCACCTGGAAAAATGTTTACAGCGAGCATTTCTTTAAGCGCATAGCCGTAATCTCTAATAACTTGCTCGCACGTTTCTTCATCGGCTTGCTGTACAAAGAGGTTGAGCGGTGTCATACGGCGCTCAATATACAAGTGTTTTATCACCATATTGTCCCCCTCAATACGTATACTTTGAGAGATAGAATCCAGTAATAGCTGATAAAGAGCTGGAGAAATACGTGCAAGTGGGATCACCACATCGGAATATTCAATCGTATCTGCCATTCTACCTACACGATCGTGGCGTTTTACGAGTTGGTAGCGCTCTAAAACGGTTGTTTTTGTAAATGGCTTACTTTCTGGAAATTGGTCACGGATCACTTTAAAAACATAGGGAAAACTTGGCAGAGTGAATACCATCATCACCATACCGGGTGTACCTGGTGCGACTTCAAACTGTTCTTCAGAATTCGCTAAGTGGTGTAAAAACTCACGATAAAATTCGGTTTTTCCCTGTTTATGAAAGCCGATGGCATTATAAAGCTCAGCCTTTGTTTTATTTGGCATGAGTTGATTTAAAAACTTAACTAACGCAGATGGGGCATGGGTCTCTACTAAAAAGTAAGCACGCGCAAAACCAAAAATCACCCGCATTTGTGAGCTGTTGGTAAGTAGCGCATCAATCAGTAAGCCCCCTGTTTGTGCGTGTAATACCGAGATGATAAACGGCTGTACACCAGATTTAGATACTACTCGGCCGACAATATAGGCACCTTTATTACGATAGAAAGGTGCGCTGAGGATATCGAAGCGCATTAAGTGCGCCTGATGATGCGTGTTAGGTGCTTGTTTAAGAAACGCCTTAACGAGTAGTCGAATATCTCTATCTAAATCTTCAAATTCACAATGAAAGTCAATGTGTTCGATGATTTTTTTGATGGTTGGCTTCAGACCATTGACGACTGGGAAATAACTTCGATACTCAGCTTCTACAGGGAGCGATGTGGCGTTAGCAAGTTGGGTTTCAACAAAAATGAAGTCACTATTGTAATATCGGCGATGAAAAAGGCGGCAAAAAACTGAATTATAGAAAGTTTCAGCAAGCTCTGGTTGAGGGTGAAAGGTGAGGCGTTCAAGGTAAGCCTGTTTTACTTGATACCATAGCGATTCATTCAGTTGCGTCGAGCCATAGAGTTGTATCAACTTCTGTGCGGTCTCATCAACTTTACTGTCGTATTGGCTGATCCTCGCTTTACTTATTCTTTCTATCTCTCCCCAATTTTGCGAAGCAAAAGCGATAGGTGCCAATTTGGTAATTTCCACAAATGCGTGATAGTGGTTTTGGAAACCTGATAAAATTCGCTCCGCCAATTGCTGTGCTTGCATCTACATCCCTCATAAATTATCCACGCTGAGTGGTTTCACTTTACAAGGTAATGTAGAAAAAGTCATCTGGTAATACCAGTTCTACCAATTCGCTTAATTCTTATTATCAAACTTGGCGTACTTATTGATAAAGCGTGATCCTCCAAAGCAATCAATGTGGTGATATTACTCGTATGCTTTTAGCTGCTTTTCTAATTTTGAAATCTCTTTTTCTAGGCTCTTTATCGCTTTAGCATGTGCCTTATTAATGGCTTTTATTTCTTTTTTAACTTGCCTGACGACCTTTTTTCGCCTGTCTTCGTTCATCAGCTTAGTTAACTTATCTTGTTGCTCTCTAACCGCGGTATCTCTTTTACGGTTGAGCATGGCTTTTTCATGGTGCTTGGCCCTAAGTGCACGCTTTGTTCTTTTTGCAATTTGGTTACGTTCCAAATTATTTAGCGTTTTATAATGCTGTTCTGAGGGAGCCGAGGCTTTAGGATCGGATGTGGTTATCGTATGCTGGGTCGCATTAGCCGAGCAGGGGAATTGGCTAAAAACGATGCCTCTGTCGGTGGTACATTTGTAGTAGTGCACCGTTGTTGTTGCGAAACTAGGTGAGCAGATAAAAATCAGTGTAAGTAATTTAAGATACAATTGCATCTGGCATCCTTGCAGTAACAGTCAATATCTAGTTAAACATAGATGAGATCTAGCTTTGTTCAAGGTTACTGTGCTTCAGGAGCCGTGAATTTTTTTAATGTCTTAATACTTTGGATTAAAAATGGAATATCTAAATTACCGTTCAAAACAAAGCCCTCCTTCGCTGACATCTGCTTGAAGCTACCATCTTGATTGACTAAGGTGATTTTGTCTTTTTTGAAGGCAACTAAGACACCCTGCGTAAAGTTAACGCCTTCTGCATGAGAGCGAGTTTTAATGTTCGATGCCAGCATACTTTGTTGAGCAAGGGAGTCGCAGCCTAGATAAGAGCTTAACAGGGTGTAGGTGATGTCATTGGGCTGCACAAGACCAGAAGCCTGAGCAAACAGTTCAATATTCGTTACCGCAGAACTGGTTAATACCGTCGCTTGCTGCGCACTAATATCAATTACTACGAACGGCTTTGAACTATCAATGTCAATTTCGTCGCTTACTTCAACGATTGTTAATTTACTTGCTTGATGAGAAGGAACAAAAGAGAACTCGCCGCTAGCATTAACACTCATTAAGTCATTATTAATTGACCATATCGGAACTTGCTGCTGCAGCATGACAGACTCTTTATAATAACTCGGTAGACCGTATATCAGGCTGAATAGCGCATCGCTGCTATTTCCTGCACGTAACACAGAATCCATTCGGAACACGTTATTTTTACCGTTGCTCTGAAGTGCTGTTGCTGTTTTTTGGAACAGTGCCTGATCTGTATAAGCATAAATATAGATAGGTTGCTCACCAGTATCTTTCTTTTCTTTGCATACCGCCGAAATTACAGGGGCTTTGTATTTTGAATGCGTATCACCAATGCTTAGTGAGTGCGCTTCCTCATACTGCTCGATATCAAGTAAATCGTGTCTGGCGAGTAAGCTCTTTGCGGTTGTAGGATAAGAGAGGGGTAATACATTATCTTGCTTAGTGATATCGAAAAAGGCATTCGCATCAGCCCAAATGTGCAGGCTGTGGCTTAGCGCAAAGCAGGTTACAATGGTGCCCGTTGCATAACGAGGAAATTTATAGGACTTAAGCTCAGCCAAATGACGCCAAGCATAATTGCCTGCGAGTAGTTCAAAAGTGAGCACCAGTCCAAGTATTGCAATGGTAATGATGAGATTAACTAGGGATGATCCGACTAAGGTTTCCCACAATAAAACAAAAATATCGGAAAGCGAAGCTGGGTTTATATGGTAGCCAAGTTGTAGGTAAACAAAGGCATCTACTGTTAGTACAACAATACCAACCGAGGCAATAATTGCAGCCATCCCGCGAATATGTCGCGGGTAAGGGAATATTAAACTAAGCGGAAAGATAGTTAATACAAACGCACAAAAAGTGATAAAGCTGGTATGGCTTATCCACGTGATCAGCATATAAAACCAACCGACAAAGGTACTTGGCGCTTTGTCGGCGAACAAATAAACTGAGCTAATCAATAAAACCAAGCCAATGTTGGCAAAGGTAAACCAGTGTCCCCAGCTGAGTAATTGACTTGCTTTTGATGAAAAAGGGCTGTGCGGTGTAAGATTCATTCCGTTACTTTACTGATTGTGTAAGTGCTTTGGCAAAATTTTCGGCAACAGATTGTCTCTTACTCTCTGGAACATGTTCTTTTAGAATGTGCGTGATAGAATTACCCAAACACATTAAGCTGAGATCAACTGGTGCGTTTTGCGAGCTTAATACATTAACTAATTGGTCAACAATTTCTTCTACTTGTTTATTGGAATACTTTGATTGGATAGGCATCAGTTGGTTCAATTTATAAAAGCAATAATTTTTACATTTTAACATTAGAGGCGTGAAAAACAAAGATGAGCGTTGAGGTAAAAAAACTAGTTGTTCACTATGTAGACAAACAAGACGAAGATACCGAAATACATCTACGTGATGATGAAATGCAAATCAATGACAAAGTTAATGTTTTCATTGAACAATTGCATCATGCCTACAATGGCAAACCGGGTAAAGGGTTCTGTGCTTTTAGCGGCGAAAAAAGCAGTGTGGTCGCGTCTGCGATGCAGAGTTATAGAAATAATGAGCTTAACTTTTGGAATTTAACCCAAGAAGCAACCAATGTGCTTAAAGAAGAGCTTAATAAATATGCATTTCATGAAACTGGGTATTTAGTGTTTTGTCATTATCAGTATGTTGCCAGCAATTTTATTATGATTGCACTGATTAATATTAAAGAACATTATACAATTACCTCAGACTTAGACTTATCCGCAGCAAAACACTTAGATATTTCACGTATGCAATTGGCTGCGAGAATCGATTTAGATGCATGGGATACGGCCGCAGAAGAAAACCGTTATATTTCCTTCATTAAAGGGCGCGCGGGTCGAAAAGTTGCTGATTTCTTTTTAGATTTTCTTGGTTGTGAAGAGGGGATAGACCCTAAACAGCAATCGCAAACTATGTTACACGCGGTTGAGGATTATTTGTCTACACAGCAATATGAAAAGTCTGAAAAGGACGACATTCGCAAGGAGATTTTTGATTACTGTAACGACTGTGTTTCAAGCGGCGAGGACGCGGATGTCAATACACTGTCTGAGACGCTTTCTAAGTCTTCAGACGTAAAGTTTGAAGATTTTTATAAAGAGCAGGGCTACGAGCTAGAAGAAAGTTTTCCTGTCGATAAAAAGACGGTAACGAGTATGGTGAAATTCTCCGGGCTTGGCGGTGGAGTAAGCGTTGGCTTTGAGCGTAAGCATTTGGGGGAGCGGGTTATTTATGACGCTACGAGCGATACGCTCACGATTAAAGGTGTGCCGCCTAACTTGAAGGACCAAATTGAACGTTATTATAATAATGACGAATCTTAGTTTATAAAAAGCAGCGAAAGCTGCTTTTTTGTTCCCATTTCATCCCTTTTTCTGCAAATATTTTTATCAATTTGCTGCTTTTGCTAGCATTTTTTTAAATTTAACTATACTTGCAATGTAGTACTTGTAGAACAAGCAATTGGGATGAATCATAATGAAGATGAAACTAGCTTTAGGTTGTACCCTTTGCCTTGCCTGTTTTTCAGGGCATGCAGAGGTTAACTTTTCCGGATTCGCAAGTATCAATGCAGGTAAGGTGCTGAGTGGAAGCGGTGTTCCACAATTCGGAATAAACGATCCAATATTTCTTGCCGATTATCCTATCGTCAGTGTTTACGACGAGGATATCTCATTTGAACCTGAAACACTGATGGGTCTTCAATTTAGT
Source organism: Pseudoalteromonas sp. Isolate6 (assembly GCF_022398435.1). Taxonomy (NCBI): domain Bacteria; kingdom Pseudomonadati; phylum Pseudomonadota; class Gammaproteobacteria; order Alteromonadales; family Pseudoalteromonadaceae; genus Pseudoalteromonas; species Pseudoalteromonas sp. Isolate6. The sequence goes on from NZ_JAKEVK010000025.1 coordinate 24,018, forward strand.
GCTGATCTAACCGAAGGCTTAAGCGTTACTGGCCAGATTGTTGCGCGCGGCGCAGATGATTTTGATGCAAAGTTTGAATGGGCTTATTTGTCCTATGAGATTAATGAGAATTGGACTTTTCAAGCAGGTAAAAAGCGCTTACCGCTATTTTACTATTCCGACTTTTATGATGTGGGTTACGCCTATATCTGGATGCGTGCACCCGCGGACAATTACACCTGGCAAATCTTTAATTACAATGGCATCAATATGCTCTACAGCGGCAGTGTAGGCGACTGGTCATTAAGCGGGAATATATACGCTGGTAAAGAAGACGATGATGACAATAAGCTGTTGAGTGAGTTTTTCTTTCAAGAGCCAACTAGAGAAATCTGGAAAGACATCTTAGGTGGTGTAATTCAAACCAGTAATGATTGGCTTGAAGTGCGTTTAACTCACATGCGTTATACCAACCAGAGATATCGTTCAGGAGAGCCCGTCTTATGGGAGGGGAGTGATGAACGAGATGGTAAGTTTTACGGTTTGGCAGTAAATGCAGACTGGGGAAATTTCTTTATTTTATCAGAGCTAAATCGGTTGGATTTGGATGGCGATCTAGACACTAAGATGCTGACATTGGGTTACCGCTTTGACAATATCACGCCATTCGTATCCTACGCAGATTTTGAAGGGGAGGGCGAGGATGCTGAAAGCCATGAAACCACTTCGTTTGGAGTACGTTGGGATTTCCATTCCTCCGCCGCTTTTAAGATTCAGTACGATGAGGTGGAGGATAACTCCGTTGGTCTAGCGGTCGCGGGTGATAGTAAAGCCATTACAATTGGCATCGACATGGTATTTTAAGGAGAGAAGCATGAAAAAATTATTTTTACTTACTCTACTTTGCAGCTCGTTTAGTTGCCTCGCCGTGGATGTCATTGTCAATCCAGCCAATACTTCTACACTTGATGAAAACGAAATTAAGCAAATTTTTATCGGTAAATCAAAGTCATTCTCCGATGGCTCTAAAGCACTTCCGATAACGCAGGCTGATGGCTCGGCGGTAACAGATGAGTTTAATGAAAAGGTGCTTAACAAGTCATCGAGTCAGCTTAAAGCTTATTGGTCAAAATTAGTATTTACTGGAAAAGGGACACCGCCAAAAGAAGCTGCGGATGATGCTGAGGTACTTAAACTCGTTGCGAGTAACCCTAATTTAATTGGCTTTGTATCTTCAGGAGCCGCAGATGGCAGCGTTAAAGTGGTGAAATCATTTTAGAAAGAGAAGAAAGGCCCTTTAAAAGGGCCTTTCTTTAGATTTTGCTATCAATAATTAACATTGCCAGCTTTTTGCTTAGCATTTTCGCTGACTTTGCTTCAGCATTGGACTTAGCCATGTTTTCAAAACTAGACGCTGCTTTTATTTGTGCAGATACATGCGCCTTTTCTTTATCGTTTTCCATGAGTGTTAAGTTCGAGTTGGCAAAAACATAATAAGTGCTGTTTTTCTTTACGTCTTCGAAATCTACGCTAAAGTCAATTTGAAAGTCTGCACTTTGTTTTTCACCCACAACAGTAAGACCTTGCTTAGTCAAGCTTTCGGCTAACTGGTTGCGGATAGACTCCTGCCCCCAAAGCTTTGATGAAATACTAAAAGTTAATGACTGAATAAAATCATTCAGCATTTTGTTTTTGTCACTCACAGAAGTTGGTATGACAATACTGCCGCCGCCTAATTGCCTGTGATATTCGTTTGCTTTACGCCTTTTGGCAATTAGTCGTTTAATTGCCATCGCTTCTTTTAATTTTTCTGAATTGGTCAGTGCCGAAATCGTCGCGTTACTGATCTCTTCATCAAGCTGTCTAATATCAAGCTCAGCGTGCATTCTTGACTCAACCTTGTTAAACGAGGCAAGGGCATAGGCCGTTTTTTGCTCTGAGGAGTAAAACTCCTGCTCAATATTGATCCCCTGTAATTGTATGCTTGGGACTCGAGAATATAAAATCTCATCCACTCGATACGAAAAATCGCCATTAGCCTGGCTTTGAGCAACTTGTGTCGTTCCTTCTATTTCTACATTTAACTGTTTGGCAATCGCCAATCTTGCTGCCTCTTGGGCAGCAAGCTTGGCTTCTGTCCTATCTACAATATGACTCGCTGAACCAACGCCATAAACAAGGTAATCGGAACTCGGCTGCTGTATGGTCCAATTGGGTAAGCTATCTTCCTTTGCAATAGCCTGCTTTGTAGACTGACAAGCAGATAAGCCAAGTAGAATACACAAAGATAACGCTAGGCGCTTAGAAACCATACCCGCTGCGCTCTTGAAGTTTTTGAATTTTCTTCTGTCCATTCCACACCTCTCGGTTAGTCGTCATGTCTATTAGTCGAAGGTCTACTTGATAGAAAGTGACTCGACTGCCACCTTGTTCATCAACAAATGAGTTAATTGTGCCGGATAGTGCATAATCAGCACCTTGTTCTTGACCGATCTCATTACGAGTTTCTAGGCTTGAATTGAGCTCTTGGTCTCGTCTTTCCTCACGAATTTCATCCCGTACATAGCGGTTTGCGACGAAGTCAGCTTGCCCGCTTCGCAATATGGCGCGCTTGAGGTCATTCAAAAAGGTGTCAACTGCAATATGCTGATGCGACTTGTTACGAACAGATTGAATAATGATAGCGGGTCGAGTGCCTTCTTTGGCACGGTGTTCACGTACCCAAGGGAAACCGAGCATATCGCTTATCATTGCTTCAGCAACTAACTGAGAGTCTTTGGCATTCCATTTATCTGAAAGCGCTATTTCTTCATTGGTGTCCACACGACTCACTTTGGTTGTTGAGGAACAACCTGTCATCGCTGCGCTAGACACGATGAGCATCGGGACAACTAATTTAACTGCAAATTTAGGCTTCATGTATTCAGTCCATGTTAGTTAAAGATGATAAATAATGTTGTTTTTCCGGTTCAGCTACACTGGTGAAAGTACGAATGTGGCTGATCAAAGGCGCACTTCGACCCAGCGGAATATCTTGCATGATCACTCTACCAGTTCTCAATTGGGTTTGTAATTGAAGATGACTGGTATCTTTAGGTAATTTCACCCGCGCAATTCGAATCTCTCGCGGCAGTGATTGCCATTGTCTAGTATCTGCCGCTGCTGTAATGGCATTGGTGACAGAAGTTGTCAATTGAGCAAGCCCTGCCAAAAGCGTGTTCTGCTGGATGCCAACTTGCTTTATAGCCTGACTTGCTGTGACTGCTTTTAACACTTCTCGAGAAATAGCGGTGTAAATTTCCATATTGGCATTACCTAGCGCGTCATACAGTGTGAGTAAGTTTACCGAATAAAAGGGGTGTAATTCTGTAAGTTTTTGTCCGTTAGCGAAAAGCGCAACATGTTGGATATTGTTCTTATGAGGTTGTAAATAGGTAACCGATATTCTACTGCCATACTTGAGTGCATCAATGACTCCTTCCTCAACGGCTTTTTGCCATAATTTATCACCGAGAGGTAGGCGTTTAGTGACCGAGCCTAATATCACATCACTAAAGTCTCCAGTTGCGTAGTTTTGGATGAGATCAAATAAACTGGTATCAGCAAACATTAAATTAAACCAAGCAAATTGCGCTTGACGTTCCTCTCGTGTACCCCAGTAGATCGGAGTGATGACAATAGCTTTTGCTTTTTCATCCGTACTTAGGTAAAGATTAAATTCTTTACGTTGAGGCGATACACCGAGACTTTGCACTAATGTAAAGTAGTTTTCTTCTTCATCAGCAACCATTCTATGCAGATCTTTTTGAGCTTGTTGGCTGGCATATTGACCTAATTTATACTGTTTGCTGAAGCCATTTTGGTACGCGCTTGCTGCTCGCTCATATTGGATCCGAGCACTATCTAACTCGCCTTGTTGCTCGTATAAAATCCCGCTTAAATACTGTGCAAATGCATCGTCTTTATACTCGAGTTCACCGCTTATAAATGGTTGCTTAAAAATGGCTTTAAAAACTTGTTCAATTTCATTTCCAGTTTTTTGTTGGTCGATGTAACCACCTGTTCGTTGCTGTAATTGAGCAAGGTATAGGTCAAGCTGTCGCATCTCTATAAGTGCAGAGTCATATAAAGCAACACGATTTACAGCAGATGCGTTTGCCAGCGACACATAATTAAGTGCCATTAACGTGTGGATCATGGGCTTATGAAAAGTGCGGCCAGTGTATTTTTTGTAACTCGCGCCAGTAAAAGCAGAAAAAAGTTGGTCGCTGATGCTTACAGTGTAAGCAGCTTCTATGATTTCTTTTGCGTGGGAGAGGTGTTGATTACTTAATTCATAATGGTGTTGTAAATGAGCTAACATGCCCGATTCAAGGTAATATAATAGCTCGTCACGAGATGAGTTTTTATAGGCATAATCAATGCGTTGTTGAGCCGCAATAAAATCTCCTTGTGCTGCATATTCTATGGCCTGCTTGTTGGCTTTTGGCGTAAGATTGCAGCCGCTTAGAATCAAGCAACCTGTAAAAATTAAGAGCTTTAACATTGGTTTATGTGAATAAAGTTGGAATCGCATTCCTTGCATACTTGTTCTTATAGTGGCAGTGTTGTTTATGTTCAATCATATACTAATAAGCTAAATAGTAAAAAATTGAATTGAAAGTACTAAATTGTTAAAAATCGTTTTTACAATTTATTACTGTTAATCAATTACTTTTTTGATAGATTTTATTCCGTAAATAGGGCAATTAAGGAACCCAACATGAAAGCAAAACAACTACTCATATCAGTGGCCGTTATAGGGATGCTATCGGCTTGTAGTTCAAGTAAAGACGATGCGGCTTCGAGCCCAAGAGTTAATATTCCAGAATGGGTTCTCAATCCAACAATCGAAGACGGAATAGCGGCAGCTGATTGTGTGAAATACTCGGGCAACATTTCAATCGATCAAAAAATGGCGGTTGCAAATGCACGTCTTGCGCTAGCCCAGCAAATTGAAACTCGCGTTGAAGGCCTCGACAAGACGTTTTCGAATCGTAGCGATGTAAATGGGGATACCACCGTAGGTGCAACTTTTAGTTCTGTGTCCAAACAATTGACCAAACAAACATTAAATGGTTCTCGTATTGTTAAAGCAGATGTTATTGATATTTCTGGCGAAGATTATTTTTGTGCGTTGACGACGCTATCACCTGAACAGACCAAAGAGCTTTTCAAAGATTTGATCAAAGAAAGTAAGCGCAGTATAAATCCTCAGGATGAAAAGTTCTTATATCAAGAGTTTAAAGCTTACAAAGCGGAAAAGGATCTTGAGAAGGAAATAGCAAGGCTAACTAATTAAAGTGTGAATTTCACGCTTTAATTTTAAAAGGAATGCTTTATGCGTAAATCAGTATACTCATTTATAGTCATGGCGTTAAGTGCGCTCCCAGGAGCAATGGCAAGTCAAGCCCAGCTTTTTGAAGAGCTGTCTGCGAAAATGTCACGTTGGCAAGCGTCAGAGCCTAGTGACGAAGAACTGAGCGAGTTTGAGCAATATAAACGCCAGCAATTAAGTGAGTTTGCTGATTATGTCGAAGAGCATTTTGATGAGTACGATGCCTTTCGTGATAACGTCATCCAACAGTGGGGAGATATAACGGTTTCTGATCAAGCTGCATTTGTCACCTACAGTGATGATTTATCATCCAGAATGGTTGTCGACTTTGAAGCCAACGAACTGGTGGTCAGCGTTCGGCATGCAGCAGATGAACCAGTATCTCAGGCTCAACTTCTAGCTCTCTATAAGGAATTTATTGCGAAAGACCGAGCAGTAATTGATGTATTTAACCCTGATACGCTTGCAATAGACCAAAGTGAAACAAAGAAACGCGAAATTGATAACGCTGCTCGTGCAAAAGCATTGATTGCTGCGAAAAAACAAATAGATAGTCAATTTGAGCAACAGCAACGTTACATAGAACGCCAGACGGATGAGGCCATCATTGACGGCGAAGACACAAAATTAGCAGAGGCTAAACAGCAAGAACAACAAAAGAAGCTTGAATTACTAAAACAAAAGCGCCTGAAAAAGTTATTAGAAACTGCAAGTAATACCGAAAAAAAAGAACCTACTGTAGTATCTGAAATCGTTATTAAATTACCCAAACAGGCTGAATTTTCTAAACATCGAGCGGAACGTTATGCGAGCCAAGTGAACTCACAAGCGAAGCGCTTTGACATTGAGCCAAGCCTAATTTTTGCGGTTATGCATACCGAAAGCCACTTTAACCCTATGGCAAAATCACACATTCCTGCGTTTGGTTTGATGCAAATAGTACCAACGAGTGCCGGTGTTGATGTAAACCGCATGCTTTATAATCGTGATGAACCAATGTCAGCCCCTTATTTATATGTGACGGATAATAATATTGAAGCGGGTACGGCTTACCTTAATATCCTCGATAAACGCTATTTGAGTAAAATACAGAACCCACTAAGTCGTAAATATTGCATGATTGCGGCTTATAATACGGGAGCTGGCAACGTTGCTCGCGTGTTTAACGCTGATGACTCGAGGTCAATCACGAAAGCAGCAAAGGTGATTAATTCACTATCGCCAGATAACGTTCTAGCAGCGCTAGAAAAGGGTTTACCTTACGATGAAACCAAGCATTATCTGGATAAAGTCTTAACACGAGAAAAGCTCTATATCACGACAGAAGAGGGGGTTGCACTTACATTATAAGTTAAGTGCGTTCAAGGCATCTTCAATATCGTCGTGGCGGAATCGATAACCGGTATCGAGTAGCTTTTTTGGTACTACGCGTTGTCCATACAACAGCAATTCAGACATTTCACCATAAGCCAATTTGAGGGCAAATGGTGGCACTGTAAATAGACAAGGGCGCGAGATAGAACGTGCCAAGGCTTGAGAAAGCTGCTTATTTGAGACTGGGTTAGGTGCTGTTGCGTTAATAGCACCATAGATTTCATCATGTTTAAGAATATAGAGTATGGACTGAATCATATCATCGATATGGATCCAAGACATCACTTGATCTCCTGAACCAATAGGTCCGCCAAATCCAAGTCGGAAGGGTGGTAACATCTTTGCCAGAGCCCCTCCTGACTTTGAAAGTACGATACCAGTTCTTAATATACAGACTCGAGTTTGGGAAGATTCGGCTCTAAAAGCCGTATTTTCCCAATCTCGACACAGTCTATGCGAAAATTCATCGTGACAATCCTTAAAATCTTCAGTGATAGCTAAATCATCTGGCTGACGTCCATAAAAACCAATGGCACTACCTGAAATAAACACTTTTGGCGGTGATGTCGCTGTGTTTATCGCAGCGACAATTTGCTCTGTGATTTTTATCCGGCTATTGTAAATTTCTTGCTTTTTTTTATTACTCCATCGACCATCGGCTATTGGTTCACCCGCAAGATTGATGACCGCATCAAGCTTATTAAAGTCAATATCATCGGTATTTGTGACACAGTTAACTCCGTTGGGCAATAGTGTTGCGGACTTGGAGGGGGAACGAGTTAGAGCCGTGAGATTGTGTTTGTGTATTAAAAACTGACACAGCTTTTTACCAATTAAACCCGTTGCACCTGTTATGAATATATTCATTCTGTATACTCTTTATTGTAATCAAATAAACTTACGTTTTAGCAAGGAGTTAGATCACTCGTTTTCATTATAGGTGGTTTGTTTTAAAATGGTAAAAAAGCAAAAGGAGTGAACTGTGTCTTCACTGACTGGAATTAATAAAACGCTGGTAGTTTTGGCCTCGCTATTTTTAGTGTTAGGAGGTATCAAGCTTGCAACTGAGATTGTCGTTCCATTTATATTAGCTGCATTCATTGCGATTATCTGTAATCCCATGCTCAAGTTTTTGGCCCGCTTTAAGATACCAAAAGGTTTGGCTATTTTGATTGTAATCGCACTAGTGCTCTTAATTGGTGCGAGTATCGGTGGGCTTGTCGGGCAGTCTGTCAATGATTTCTCCAAACAACTACCTACGTATAAAGAAGATTTACAAGAAAAGTTCGTTTGGTTAGTCAGCACGGCGGCAGACTATAATATCTTATTGGATAAACAACAACTCATTAGCATGCTAGACCCAAATAAGCTAATCGATTTAGCCACCAATATGTTGACTGGCTTTGGCGGTGTGATGGCTAACAGCTTTTTAATTTTGCTTATCGTCGTGTTTATGCTTTTTGAGGCACCTTCTTTGAGTCACAAAGTACACCTCGCACTAGACGACCCAGAAATGAAAATGCAGCAAATAGATAGGTTTTTAGATTCTATTAATAGTTATTTGGCGATTAAAACACTTGTTTCATTAGCTACTGGTGTTGTAGCAGCAGTTTTTTTATGGGCATTAGATGTTGATTACTTCGTGCTTTGGGGGGTTGTTGCGTTTTTACTCAACTATATCCCAAATATAGGTTCAATCATCGCAGCGGTACCACCTGTTTTACTGGCTTTAGTGACACATGGACCGTTGGTGAGTGGTATTGTCGCTGTTGGATATATTTGTATTAATACCTTGATGGGTAATATTATTGAGCCGAGGTTTATGGGTCGTGGATTAGGTTTATCCACTTTAGTCGTGTTTCTCTCGTTAATCTTTTGGGGATGGTTACTCGGAACCGCAGGAATGCTGCTTTCCGTGCCGCTTACCATGGTTGTGAAAATCGCTCTTGAAACGAGCGAAGAGGGCAAGTGGTTGGCAATCCTTCTCGGTTCAGAACAGCCAGTTAATAAAACATCTTAATAACACTGAGGCTTGGAAAAGAAAAAAGGAGCTACAAACAGCTCCTTTTCCGAGAATGTTGCTATTTTTGACTAACAGGATTTTGGCTGCAATTAACCGAAGTTCAGGATGCTAAGGTAGCCTAGTACTGTTTTGATCAACAATGTCGTTAGATATTTAAATCTTCTTTCAATACTTTACTGCTTTTAAGTTCGATGATGTGTGCTTTTAGAAATGCAATTTTACAATTTTTATAAGCAGTAGCAGAACGCGTTGCGTTTGGCATATCCAGTAGATATCGCCACCGACAACTGTCCTCCATATATTCTTCCTGGTTGCGAAGAGCACGCTCCATAATTGGCAATATCTGGGTATTGCCAGTGTCAGATTGATACTTCTTGGTGTCGAGCAAGAGCTTAGTGATCCAAGTTTGACGATGGCGTTCAAGTAGGTTGATATTGCTATCAAGACACATCAAGAATTTCTTTGCTTTTTCTGGATGACTTGATTCATGTTTTTTACAGTCCTTTAGCTCGAAGTCTTCCTCTGCAAAAGAAGAAAAAGGTAGTCCTAATACCAACAAGATGCTAATTATTTTTTTCATGGTTAAACTCTATCGTAAATTTCGCACCGCCGTGTTTGGAAGTCCCAATCTGCATTAAGCCATGATAAGACTTCACTAAATCAGAAACGATTGCCATTCCCACACCGTGACCAGCCTCATAAGTGTCTAATCTAGTACCTCGAGTTAATAGCTCTGATCGGCGATGTTCAGGAATGCCAGGACCATCATCCTCTACTTCGATTATAAGTAGGCGTTTTTTAGGTGCACTTACATTTATATCGACCAAGGAATTACAGGCTTTACAAGCGTTATCTATAATATTGCCAAGAATTTCCATTAAATCTGTTTTATCACCTAAAAATGCAACTTCCTCTGCACATTCTGACGAAAATTGAATGTGTTTATCGTGATATACCTTAGTCATGGCATTTAATATAGAGTCTAGTACAGGTTTTACAGATGTTTGTTTCTTCCAAGTATCGGACGCTCCAGTAGCAGCACGTTTCAATTGATGTTCGATCATCACATTAATTCTGTCTAACTGTTCCTGTGCATCAGCATCTTTTGCAAGCGGACTTGATTTAATCACCGCGAGAGGGGTTTTCAACGCATGTGCAAGGTCGCTAAGTGAGGCTCTGTACCTCTCTTTCTGGCGCTTTTGAGATTCCAAAAGTAAGTTTAAGTCGGATTTAATCGTCAATAGCTCGACTGGGTAAAGGCCTGTGATCTTATCGCGCTCACCTGCTTCTATCTCTTTGATTTCTTTATCCAATCGTTGCAGTGGTCGGGCATTCCAGACAAAGCCAAATGCCATCAAGCCGGCTATCACTACACCCATGACCAGCATCCAATTGACTAGGGTATTTCTAAACCCAGACATCAACTCCATCAGCGCATCATTTTTCTTTAAAAGAACAAAGCGAGCTTGTTGAGATTGCTCCGCATTACCGAGAATGACGGTAAGACTGAGTTGCCAGAATAGTACGCCATTATATTCAACTCGTTCAAACTCGGATGCGCCTGCTTGGTTTCCTGAAAAATCAGGTGAAATTGACAAGTTCACTGCAGATTCAGAGTACCAAACTAAAGAACTATCTTGGTAAACCAGCGCATAAGTATCAGAGTTAAGTCTATTTAATTCAGGGGCTAAAATGCTTCGGGGCATTTCAAGGCCGTTTGAAACAAATTCGACTTCTGAGATAAGTGAGTAGAGGTGAGCTTCTAATGTTTTTTCGGTCGCATCGACTAACGAAGAATAGTAAGCCCTGCCCACAGAGAAAAAGAGCGCAGGAAGCGCAATTATAAGCACAAAGACAAGGATAAATCCTTGTCTTATTTTAAGCGAAATTTGAGAGCTGTTTACCACTGATTTTTGAACCTATATCCACGTCCTCTAAGGGTTTCAACAGGGTTCAGAGTGCCATCAGGGTCAAGCTTCTTACGAAGCCTTAAAACAAACACTTCAATGACATTAGAGTCTAAGTCAAAGTCCTGATCATAAATATGCTCGGTGAGCTCAGATTTAGAAATGACTTTTTGAGGATTAACCATTAAGTATTCTAAAACTTTATATTCGTAGGCTGTTAGTGATAGCTCGGTGTCGTTAACCCAAACTTGTTGCGAACGAGTATGGATTTTAATAGGACCAATACAAATCTCAGGGTTTGCTTGTCCCGCACTACGTCTAATAAGTGCATTACAGCGCGCAATCAACTCTTCAACATGAAACGGCTTAGTAAGGTAATCATCAGCTCCTGCATCAAGACCTTCTACCTTGTCTTGCCAGCGGTCACGAGCGGTTAAAATCAAAATAGGGATCTTTATACCGTTTGCACGAGCGCGACGAATGATTTCGATACCATCAAGCTTTGGCAAGCCAAGATCGACAACCGCCATATCTAACGGGTATTCTTCTAGGTGAAATAATCCAGACTCACCATCATGACACAAATCAACGCTATATTTTTCTTTCTCTAATGCATTTCGCAGGTTTTCTGCTAGCTGAATATCGTCTTCGATAACTAAAATACGCATTCTTAGTCCTTATTTACTTCACCTGTCTTTTTGTTCACTTTTAAGTCAACAATTCGACCGTCTGGTTGGAGAATTCTTACCACAAAAAACTGATTTTCTTCAGAAATCTTAAGCGTTTTCCCCGCGTACTTATCAAGTGCTAGAGAAACAGCTTCTTTTTTTGTAATTGTTTTTATATTCTTATCATTGCGGCTATTGGCGTCTGCTACACTCGAAGCGAACGCCAAAATTAACGCTAAGAGAGTGAGTTGCAATCGCATTTTAAGCTCCACAGTTTCATAGATACTAAGTGTCTAAACTTCATAAATCTCAAACAAATTTAGTGCTTTTGTAATTAACCTTTGCTGAACTTAACGTTTAGCAAACTTTTATGGCAGAACTCGTTTGTATGGTTTGACAATACTTGCAGTATAGACGCCTGCGTCGATGTATGGATCTATGCTAGCCCATTGCTGAGCGCTTTCTAAGCTCTCAAATTCAGCAATAACCAAAGAACCGGTAAAACCCGCTTCACCAGGATTTTCCGAGTCAATCGCCGGTAATGGTCCTGCTGCAAACAACCGACCCTGTTGTTTCAACTCTTCCAAACGGGCTAAGTGCGCTGGGCGCGCAGCTAAGCGTTTTTGTAGTGAATTTTCAGCGTCGGTTGAATAGATCATATAAAGCATAAGTATTAGTTCCGGATTAGTTTCTAGGTTATTATTATTTATCTTTACGTATTTTGTCAGCTTTTCAGGGCCGTTTAACAATACTATGATAAAACGGCCTTAATGCAAAAGTAAATGTACGCAGTGTTTTTCAGTGATTAGTCATTTAAACTTGAAAAACACTCAACTTGACTGGTAGAGTCCTTCGATATTTGTAGAAAATAATAATAAGGTTGATTGCAATGAGTGCAAACCGTGAGCATTTTAGCTCCCGATTAGGTTTTATCCTTGCCGCAGCAGGCTCTGCTGTTGGTATCGGTAACCTCGTCGGCTTTCCTGTTTCTGCCGCAAAAAATGGTGGTGGGGCTTTTTTACTAATCTATGCACTATTTGTGGTGTTTATCTGCTTACCTGTCATGATGGCCGAGATGGCGATGGGTAGGAAAGCCCAAAAAGACCCGTTTGGCGCATATAAACTGTTATCTAATCATGATAAAAAGTGGTCGATAGCAGGGTTCTTGGCGGTACTCACGCCATTTATGATTGCCGTCTTCTATATGGTTATTACCGTTTGGATTTTTGGCTTTTTAGCGCAAACAGCTTTAGGTAACTTAGATGTACTCGCCTCCCCGAAGTACTTTGGTACTTTTATCAACGATACCAATGTATTTATCTATATGTTGATAGTGGGTGTCATCGTTAATCTTATATTGGTTGGGGGGGTGAAAGAAGGCATTGAAAAAGCGGCTAAGTTGCTCATGCCTGCGTTATTCGTCATGTTGATTGGTCTTGTCGTATATGTACTTACCCTTGATAATGCGATGGCAGGTGTTCGTTATTATATCGTTCCTGACTTCGAAAAGATGAGTGCGAGTGTGTTGAATGGCGCATTGTCACAGGCTTTCTTTTCGCTATCTTTGGGTATGGGTATATTGATTACTTATGCTTCCTATATTTCTAAAAAAGACGATATTGTTGGCAGCTCTAAAATGGTCGCAATCACGGACTCATTAGTAGCATTCATCGCAGGTCTGATGGTACTGCCAGCTATTTTTAGTTTTAACCCAAATACAGATCCAAGTAAGTTATCTGACTCTTCAGTATCTATGATTTTTGACTACTTACCTAAATTGTTATTGGCGTTACAAGATGATATTGGCTATGTTGGTGCTTCAATCGTTGCAGGAATATTCTTTTTACTAGTTTTCTTTGCTGCGATAACGTCGCTCGTTTCTATTGTCGAAGTGCCTACCGCGACTTTGATGGAAGAAAAGCGTATTTCACGTAAGAAAGCATTGATCATTTTGGCACTAACTACAGGTATTCTAACTGTGCTATCTACTATGTCTTTTGGAATGGTGGACTGGCTTACAAGCTTCATAAACTATGGCGATGCACAGAAGAGCTTCTTTGACCTAATCTACGACGTGTTTTACGATACGATTTTACCGCTGAACGGCCTGTTGCTGTGCCTATTCGTTACTTATCGCTGGAAAAAATCTGGTTTGAATGAGGAGCTTGCGCAAGGCTCAGAGGGATATATAGGCAGCTTTACCGAGAAATATATCAACTTCTCTCTATCTACGTTCATCCCTGTGATCTTGTTAGCTATTTTCATCAACACGGTTGCAACCAAATATTTTGCATTTAGTATCTTTGGCTTCTAGCTAAGGGGTGCTCATCCTGAAAATGAAGGCATCGGCGTATTGTACGCCGATGTTATTCTTTACTAAGCCACTAAAATTTTACGCCGGAGTCTAAGTACTGCCCAATTCCTATTGTAAACATCCAAAGTCCCCATAGGCTATGCTCTAACACACATACCGCAAGTGAGCGGCTGTGCGCGTAGGTATAAGAAAATAGTAGTCCTCCAACAAAAGATAACGCTACGGCTATCCAGTTGTCATACACGCAGTGAGCGAGTGCAAACACCAATGCACTTAGCAAAACTCGGTTATTTTTATTCGGTAAAATCCTTTTATAGCGATGAAAGAAGTAGCTCCTAAAAATTAACTCTTGTGGTAATACGGAAAGAATAGGGTAAGCAATTAATAATAATAACCAGTCGCTGGGCGAATTGAGCGGCAGGGAAAACCAATTTCCTTGACTAACCAAACCATAGAGCATAGCTGAAAACATCGCGCCCGCGAAAAAGGTAGTAAATAACCGTTTTTTGACTGACGAAAACTCTCCCAAGGTGGTTAACCTAAAGCGTTTGAAATGGGGATCGGTTAGTAATAAATGGGTACAGACTGCCATTAAAATGATCAGTGCTGGAAAAAGCCAATTGTTGAGGTGATCACGGAATTGATAAGCGATAATGGGCAGGATAAAGAATACAAATACGAGTTCACACCACCGGTATTGGCTTGCGTTCAAGGTTGGTTCCCCAAAATATTTGACGGCTACTAGCCGCTATAGTTAGCTCTCACTCGTTAACTATAGCAGCTGCAGATGAACCTTGAATGGTTACTCTTCAGGTAAATATTTTTGAATTTTAAACATGGTAAAGAGCAGTGCAACGAAGGTGATCCCAATTAGACCAAAGACTTTAAAGTTCACCCAAAAATCAAGAGAGAAGTGGTACGCAATGTAAAGGTTTAGGCCAGCGATGAAGAAAAGTAATACCGCCCAAAATAGATTTAATTGGTCACAGTCTTTGGCTGGTAAATCAATATCAATCTCGCTTTTTTCCTTCTCAGCAACTGACTTTAACACGCCTTCGAGTGCACCTTTTACTAAGTTTTTATTAAACAGGTACCTAGATATGAGTAGTGCCGCACCTAAAATGGCATAAATAATAGTGGCTTTCCATTTTATAAACTGCTCATCATGGAAGAAAATCGTCATCCCACCAAGGATCAATGCAATGGCGAGAAAAATCCAATGACGTTTTGCGACTTCGCGCTTAGTGATGTATTGGTGTGCGACCTGTATAAGAGAGGCGATGATTAGCACTCCCGTTGCCCAAAAAATATCGACAAACTTATAAACCGCAAAAAATAAGATGAGCGGTAAGTACTCAATTAAAAATGACATTTTTTATCCTAACAAAGTTGGTTGTAAGGGTTTTACCAAGATACGGAGAGAACATCAACATTGACTTTCTTTGATGAAACCCATAGCCTGCAGCGCTCATTCAATGGTTCAGAGGTATTTGCATGAATAAGAGCGATTTAGTTACAAAAATGGCGGAAATTAGTGGATTAACGAAGAAAGATTCACAGGCGGTGTTAAATGTCATTTTGCAGGCCACTAAAAAGCGCTTGTCAGAAGGTGATCAGATGCAAATCAATGGACTTGGGACATTCGTGTTAAGTTATCATCCTCCAAAGCAAGGGCGTAATCCTCAAACAGGTGAGACCATCACCATTGAGGGACAAAACAAGGTATTGTTTAAGCCTGCTAAAGCACTTAAAGACAAATTATTGTAAATCGATCCCAGCTTGTTGCAGCGAGTTGAACCGCTGCAACAGTGTAGTTTCTGCAAAAATATACAACCACCTCTTGTTCTCATCATTTTGTGTAATCGTCAATTTTTACCTTCGGGACGAATGTATCAAAACTAAATAATTGTATTTTTATCAACAAAAGCCTCTTTGTGTAATAC
>NZ_JAKEVK010000250.1:0-5923 GCF_022398435.1 Pseudoalteromonas sp. Isolate6
ATATTAAATTTAAGCATATCGAGCATGGGATCTACATTCACCACACCGAGTGCGAGTATTTGACTTAACGCCTCGCGTGCGCAACTTGCTGGCAGCAATAAACCAAGTGCCATCAATTCCCGAGTTATGGTGTATTCGTCAATATGGTTAGTTTCTTTTATCTGCTTGCTTATCAATACACTTAACGCCTGCCAAGCCTGAGTCTTGCGCACCAATTGCCAGTCCAGTTCCAATTGTGGCTGGCTCACGTAGTCCATACAATCAGCAAAACTTAATTGGACTTTGTGGTTAGTCAGTAAGTCAAACATGATTTTGCTGCGATAGGTTTGATCCATCCTTGGCAGAAATAAAGCCAGCAAGCTCAACCCATCCGGGTAATCAGGTAGTGACGCCAATAATTGCTCAATCATAAGATGAATGTATTCATCAGATAGGTTAGCAACCGCGTTACCGACAAAGCACTCGTTATCATGTTGTCGGTTCTGACTAAATTGCCAATGCTTAACAAGAATCGATAACTCTATTCCGAGTGCTTGGGCAAATGCCGACAACGATACCACTTGTAGCCACTCAGAGCGCAATGCTTGTTGCTTTTTACTTTTCAGTAAAGCGGGAACGACCTCAACTTTCTTGATTAGCAGTCCTGACTTTTTGACTTCAAACCACTGTGCCAGCTCTGGTGCAAGTTGAGACTGCTCTACGCCCTCGACCTTGGCACTCCCAACGCCCAGTCTGGCCAACAATTGTTGAGACAAGGTGACAATCTTTTTTGCACGATCGTTTATTAAACTTTCTAAATAAGGCTGATCGTCAGCTTGTAAGTTAATTCCTAAAACTTCGATGATATTTAGTCGATTATCCGCGGCTTCTTTGTGTGCACAAGCAGCGATGAGCTCCCTAGCTTCAGCAGCATTACTGCGTCGTAATGCCCGAAGCAGTGCCAAACGCTGCGCAGGGAAAAAATCGTCCCAGTTTTCCTTCGTCAACGGTTCACCCTGTAGGTTCGACGCGCTGTGATGTTGATTTGCCACCCATTCACACCAAGGCCAATAAATAGCAGGGACCTCGTCATTTACCTGCGGAAGCCAATCTGCAGGATGCGCGCAATACCCTCTATCTAAAAGCAAATTTAACAAATGCTTAGTTGATGCAAAATATTGCTTCTTAAGATGAGCAAGGGCAGTACGAAAGCTCGGTCTCAGTGAGTCGATTAGACAAGGCAATGTAAGTGAGGGTAATGCAGACTTTGCTTGTAAATTAGATGGTGGAGCTTGGCGTAATAACCATTCACGCTGTTGCACAGCCAAAATGAGTGCCATTCTGCGTTGCTGTATCTCGGTCCGCTCACCGTCTCTACACGCCCAACTAGATGGTAAACATTGCGCTGTTAATGTCGCTGCATTACCGCCTACTAACCAACGTTTATAAAGTGCGTCGATTTTTAATAGCTCATCCTTAGCAACGTTGCTTAGCATGCAATAACCCCCCAATTTTTTGTTGTTACGCTCAGAAGCGTGCCCTTAGAGCCCGAAGAGACGACAAATGCCCGCTCAAGTTCGCTACCTAATATCACGGGATTGATCTCATTGTTGCTCAGCACCAGCGTCTGCGTACCGTCACTTGAACACCACCAAAACGTCCCTTTTCCATCGTCTAGCACTCGACCTGCACCTAATATCGCAGGAAACTCTTCTATCCAAGGCGTCGCACTTAAATGACGCTGAAATTGCAATTGATGATCCATAACAGCGAGCTCAGCTTCATCATACTTCCCCTCAAACGCTTTATATTCACCTAACAAAGCGCGTTGCAAAATTTTAGCTGGGTAAAAAATGAGCTCACCTTCAATTTTCCTGCCAATGCTATTACTCACCGTTTTTCGCCCTGTTGCTGCTGGGTAAAAATCAAGCAACAAGGCCGGTTCAACATGAGGTTCTGTTATGTTTATCAACCATTTTGAATGGGCGATTAGACCATCTTTACGGGTTTCAATACGCTCTCCAACGGTTTCCCAAATACCCTTAACTCGGACTGAGTGCGGGTTGGATAGCACTTGCTCCCGTGTTTCCCCCGTTACAATGGCTCTGCGAACATCAATATTGTCACAATCAACAAACCAAGCTTCACTCAGTAGTGCCAATTTACCGAGCTCTTGATAAACCGCTTGTGGCTGTAAGGTAGAACACAAAGGCATGATTTTTGCTGGCAACTCGTCAATGCGAGCCGCAAAATTAGTGGCTTTTGCATCAACCAAACGTGCAGCAATTCGGCGACAACGTTCTGTTATTTCCTTTATGAGCTGGCTAATACCATTCACTAATTGGTCATCTAACCACTGCTGAAACTCAATTAAACCGTCACTTACGCAGGCCTCTGTTTTTGCTTTACTTTGCGCAGCGCGCTGTTTCTGCTGTGCTTCTTTTTTAGCCAGCTCTTCTGCGCTTAATGTTTCACTAGCCTCAGCGGTGGCATTAATGTCTTTGCTCGGGGTTGTTTTTGTCTCTTGCGTTTGATTGTTTGTAGGGGCTCGCCGGCGCCGACCCAACCAATCAGTAACCCATTGTGGTACCTCAGCTTCAGTAAAGCTTGAGCCTGCATCGGAAAATTGCCACAACAGCGCTAATACGTGTTTACAAGGAAATTTTCGAGATGGACAGGTACATTTATAGCCATGATCGACCACATCAGCGACCGTGTAATACGGCTTTGAGCCTGACCCCTGACATTCTCCCCAAATCGTATTGATCTCAGAAGCTTGTCCAAGTACTGGCCATTTTGCTGGTTTTAACAAACCTTTTGCGGCTTTTAGAGAAGCTTGATCGGGCGCAAGCTCCTGAATTGTTTCAAGTGAGATTTCCATATTTCCAATGTGTCACACTACGTCCATATTTGTTCCCATTATATGGCGAGATGGTTTTTAGATCTACGCCTAATACCAAATCCCGAGTAATAGACGTATTGATAAGACTGCTGAATCGGTGTTATTTACGCTCACTATGTTGGTGTACAAAACTATCGAGCGCCGCAACCGACTTAATCACATAGAGCGTTTTGGTTTGCGCGCTTTGCTCTAACTGCGATAAGAATTCTTCATTCCAAAATTGCGGGCAACGCCTTAACGTTTTAATACTGGCAATCGTCCCTTTAAACACTGAGCTACCATCAGGCCAGCCTTCTGGCTTAGTAACTATGCTTTTTAACAGACGTTTTATCACAAACCAATAACTCACTCGATATGGTAAGTCGATGTAGACTAAGGTATCTGCTGCATCTAAGCGCTGTTTAAACGCATCTAGCGGACCAAAGCCATCAATGATCCACGCATCAGTATTCAATATGTTTTGATGTGCTTTATCAAAAGCGGCTCTGTCAACAAACTCGCCATTTGCTTGGTAGAGCATCGAGTCTAATTGATATAACGGAATATATATTGCCGCGGCCAGTCCTTTACTCACCGTAGACTTGCCGCTTCCCGGTTTACCAAAAACTGCTATTTTCTTCATGTAACCTCCTTGCTGTGGCCCCACAAGGCAGATACAAAAAAACCCACCTTACTTTGGTGGGTTCATTAAAAAAGCACACAAAACCACCACTCCTAAGGAATGGTAATAATTCGTGTACTTGTGAGAAATAGTTCTATATTCATAACGATACTTTCACGTAATGATTAGTTATTGTCAAGCACGCACAAGGCCCGATGAGTGAATTGAGAAATAGCATCACTTTGTGGTCAAGCGAATCACTAACTTTGGCATCGCTATTGTCAACTCAACACTAAGTTGCCGCCAGATAGCACTCAAAGTGAAGCACATGCTCGATTAAAACGTTTAACCAGTTTAGGTTTGCTAAACCACCGCCTTAGATACAGCTCACGACCAAAGACTTATTTAGTTAACGAGTGCGGCCTCGCTCTAAAGAACACAGTGAGCACTAATAAAGCAAGCATAAATAAACTTATCGAGCCACTACTGCCGTTTCTATGCTCAACTTTAGCGACTTTTTCTTCCTTTATTCGCTTTTTGAAGTTTGAGAGTTCAGCCTCCAAGTTAGGTATCATATCTTCGACGGCCAAGCTAAAGCCCTCTAAAGATTTTTCAGTGATCACCGAGTCTACTCCAACTGCTGTCGTTCTTTTTTCTAGCTTGCTTAATCCCGGCGCCCTAAATAACATCTTTTTGCTCTTGATATCGAAAACGGCTGTATCGACAAATGTTTGAATCGTGTTTTCATTCCCAGGCACTATGTACATTCCCACGATGGTCCAATAGAGAAACGCTGCATTATTTTCTAAAGACTGGGTTACTTGATCGTACGAAATCAGTGCCATGACATCAACGTCATACAACCTTCCCACTTGCTCTAGAGTCGTAAATCCCTCACCTCCTTGTAGGTAGCTGCTCGGTATCACTTCGATACGATCGATATATTCATACTGAGCAAAGGCGCGCTTTACTTTCTCGAGCAACTCAACCTGACCTTTGTTGTGGATACCAGCATGTTGCCACTGTGAAGATGGCACAAACGACACTCCAACCCTCACTGGCAATGTTAACACTGGTATTTCTGGTTGACGCACTGTCCGGCTACTTTCATTTGGGTATAAAAAGGTCATTAAGCTGCTAGATTGCGTTTTTGTGCCTGTATTTTGGCTGACAAACGCACTGCATGATGTGAGCAAAAGCATACACATAGAGATAATCAAACCTTTAAAAATCATAAACTTCCTTACTAAGTGTTTTTATAGAGATGAGCCGGCTAAGGTACCCATTCCATCAGGTTCATTTTAATTACTTCCTTATCACTTAAATCTAAGAGTTAATTCCATTGAAATCTAATATACGCTTGTTTGCTTATCCATCCTCGACATACCTAATCGCCTGGCTGGTTTATTAATCAGCCAATGACATGGATCCAATGATTTCACCTTGTTCTAATAAAAATAATCTATCCGCGATTTGTGCATTACCATAGCTATCATCGTTCCACGCATCTTTATGTAAATAGATAAACTTATCGAGCAGATCGTCCGATGCGTCCCTTGCGATGACCATTAGTCCTGTTCTTCTTGCAATTGATACCAACAACTGTTCAGCATTCAACATTTGGTGCGCCTTAAGCATTTGTGTCTTAGATAAAATGGCCTCACTGCTAAAGGACTTACCACTAGCTGTTAACACTTTATTATCAAGCACTTGTGACGGTGTAAAGAGCACATCTAACGCATCAATATTATGAAATGCCTGTTGCACTATGGTATTTAAATCAGCCGCCTCGCCATCTTGATGTGTGAGAAAAACGAAGTTTTCAGGTGTATCGTAACCAAAACCAATCACGACTTCAGGTGCTTCTTCAGGCCCGATTAAAATTGAATACAGCGCACCATATTGCATACCAGTCCAATTGCCAGCTTTGATAATGGGATAAATGGTTCTGTCCTTTAAATTCATAGATCTCTCCTGCTTCAAATTTCCTGATAAAACAGTGGCCGGTCTTGTTTATCACAGCATTCTGTCATGACGAAATTCTCAGTCGTAACGCGAACTTCATAAGAGACTCGTCGCATCGAGTGCTAATTTGGAAAATGCTATGGCCGTGAATTATTGTAGAAAGGGTCAAATTTTGAATGGCTTTCTCAGCAACCCCTGCGAGTATTTATGCTTTTTATTAAATCATCTCAACCCCTTTTTACAAGACTTTTTACGCCTAAATAGGGAGAACGGTTTCAAAAGTACACTGACAAGCGGGTTATCTACCGATTGTAATTAACTGTATCGTTTAGTTTCAACGTTGCAATCGTTTTTGCACCCACCAAATTAGATTTGCCAACCCAGTAATTAACACTGACTGTTCTTTGCAATTCATTTCGACCAGCAAATTTAGATTAATTCTACTCTCTTGTTTTTTATTTAATTTAAAACCCAGC
>NZ_JAKEVK010000251.1:0-5897 GCF_022398435.1 Pseudoalteromonas sp. Isolate6
AAATTTATTCATTTAGAGGAGAAAAAATATGTTTACTGTTATTTTTGGTCGTGAAGGTTGCCCGTTTTGTGTTCGTGCTAAAGAAGTAGCGGAACGTTTAACGCAAGAGCGCGATGATTTCAATTTTCGCTATGTTGACATCGTAAAAGAAGGGGTAAGCAAAGCCGACCTTGAAAAGTCAGCGGGTAAACCTTGTCCTACCGTACCCCAGATTTTTATTGACCAAGCTCACATTGGTGGCTTTACTGAATTTGAAGCCTACGCAAAAGCAAATTTGGGCCTCTACCAGTAAATTAGCAAAACCATGCAGATTAAATTTTAATCAATATCATGCACATATAAAATAGTGTGAATTTATGCAAGCTTTTGTTTTATCTTTCCTGTACAATTCGCGCCTCTTTAAAATAGTTGAGGCGCATTAATGTCAGAACCAGTCACGTTTGAATCTTTAGACCTTTCTCCTGCAATCTTAAAAGCAGTCGAAGAGCTGGGATATAAAACACCTTCTGAGATCCAAGCTCAATGTATACCGTTATTGCTAGAAAGAAAAGACGTACTGGGACTAGCGCAGACGGGTACAGGTAAAACGGCAGCATTTGCACTGCCATTGTTAAACCAAGTAGACGCATCCGTTAAACAACCGCAAATTCTTGTGCTTACGCCAACGCGTGAGCTAGCTATTCAAGTTGCTGAAGCTTTTCAGCAATATGCTAAATATACTAAAGGCGTTGAAGTATTAGCGCTTTATGGTGGTCAAAGCTACGGCATTCAGTTGAGTGCTCTACGCCGTGGTGCCCAAATTATTGTGGCAACACCAGGTCGTTTGATTGACCATATCAACCGCAAGACGATTGACCTTTCTGGTCTAAACGCACTTGTACTTGATGAAGCAGATGAAATGCTACGCATGGGCTTTATCGATGATGTTGAAAGCATCATGGAAAAAACACCGGAAGAGAAGCAAACTTGCTTGTTCTCTGCGACTATGCCTAAGCAGATCCAATCAATCTGTAATAAGTATTTAGACAACGCCGAACAAGTTAAGATCACTCCGCGTAACTCTACCGTATCCACGATCGAGCAAGTTTACTGGCGTGCAACTGCACACAAAAACAAGGCGATCGTACGTTTCTTAGAAGCGGAAGATTACGACGGTGCTATCGTGTTCGTACGTACACGTAATGACACTGTTCAGCTTGCAGAGCTACTAGAGCGTGAAGGCTTCTCAGCTGCACCGCTCAACGGCGACATGAACCAGCAGGCGCGTGAGCGCACAGTAGACCGTCTTAAGAACGGCTTACTAGATATCGTTATCGCAACTGACGTTGCAGCACGTGGTCTTGACGTAGAGCGTCTAAGCCTTGTTGTTAACTACGATATCCCACAAGACTGTGAAGCTTATGTTCACCGTATTGGTCGTACAGGCCGTGCTGGCCGCCAAGGTAAAGCAATCTTGTTCGTTAAGAACAACGAGCGTTATTTACTTAAGAACATCATGCGCCATACGCGCTCTGATATTGCACAGGTTGAATTACCAAGTGCGAAAGTCGTTGAAGAAAAGCGTATTGGTGCATTAGAGACTAAGATTTCTGCAGCGCTTGAGCACAAAGACATTGAGTTCTTCTCAAAAGTGGCGTCAGGCCTTGCACAAAAGCTAGAGCTGAGCCAAGAAGACTTAGCAGCAGCGCTATTGTGTCTGGCACAGCAACAAACGCCGCTGAAAGTTGAAGATATTCAAATTCAACAGCGCGAGCGTAGAGAGCGTGATGATCGTCGTGGAGAGCGTCGAGACAGAGATGGTAGCCGTGGTGAGCGCAAATCTCGTAGCCGTGATCGTGCATCAGGTCCAATGGATACTTACCGTATCGAAGTGGGTCGTGATCATGGTGTTCAAGTTAAGAACATCGTTGGTGCTATCGCAAACGAAGCGGATATCTCAAGCAAGTTCATCGGTGAAATCCGTCTGTTCAATGAACACAGCACGGTTCAATTGCCGCAGAATATGCCAAGTGATGTACTTAGCCACTTCAAGAGCGTTCACATCTGTCAGCGCCCTATGAACATGACTAAGAGCACTCACCCTGCTGACCAAGGTCAGGGTAGAGGTGAAGAGCAAAGAGACCGTAAGCGTAGCTTTAAAGATCCACGTAGTGGCGGTGGTGATAAGCGCCGTCCTGAAGGTCAAAGAAGAGAAAAGCGCGAAAGAAAAGAAATTAGCTTTTCTTAATCGACGCTCTTAAGAAAAAACCGCTCAACTGAGCGGTTTTTTTATTTATATGCTTTAATGTCGTTGCCAATCTCTCGGCTCAAACTGATAGTAGTCTTTTAACAAATTATATAGCTCTGGGTTTTCCTGTTTTAGTTCATGGGGCTTTTCAATAAATGTCTCTGTTACCACGGCAAAAAACTCCGCTTCGTTTGTTGCGCCGTATGAATGAATGGCATGGGGCATATTGTAAGACAGTTGCATTTTTAAGTGCTGGTAAGCCTTTGATAGCACCCTCCCCCAGTCTTGGTAACTCATTCCTACAGGTAACGCAGGCGTTCCATTCGTCGCACCAGTTTGTTGGTCAAGTTGATGGGCAAACTCATGAAACACCAAGTTGTGACCATCCTCAGGTAATCGATTTCCCTCAAGTACATCGTGCCAACTCAGCACTAAAGTACCTCCAGGCCAAGACTCACCTTGACGAACGGCTTGGTGAAAACTAACCAAACCGGCACCATCTCTAGAAGTTTGTGGCGCGTAATAGCTACTGGGATAGAGTAATATTTCTTTAACATTGGGATAGAGTGGCCAAGCTTGCTTAAGTACCAATAAACAGGCATCTGCGGCAATAATTAGGGTCATAGGTCGTGATACCGTTAACCCATCTCTACCCAACACCCGTTTCTCGCCAAGAAACCAGACAATATGTTTTTCTAACTGTAAGCGATCGGCATCTGTCATCTTACGGTAGATAGGCATGTATTTTAGCAATACTTGCTTATCTGACGCGCTCAGCGTTTGACCTTGATATTTCCTTTGCCACTGCAGTCTTTGAATTTTTTCCCAATTCCAATACAGAGAAACAAATAGAATAAGGCCGATAATAAGCACTATTTCTATCATGGCTTTTGGCCTTTATTGAATAAGTCTTCAAATATTAATTGGTACTGACTCCGACTTTTTCAAGCAAACTTTGTTACTATGGCGGAAAAATGCAAATGAACTAGTATGTCTCTACCCATTGAATCTTTACACCCTCAGTTTACGCAAACACTAAGTGAACAAAATGCGATTGTTGTATGTGCGACAACAGGTTCTGGCAAATCAACCCAACTTCCACTTTGGGCCTCACAACATGGCAGAGTATTAGTCATAGAACCTCGGCGTATTGCTTGTACCTCTTTAGCTGAGTATGTCGCGGCTCAAAGCGGCTCACCGCTTGGTGATAAGGTCGGCTTTGCAATTCGGTTTGAAGGGAGGTTTTCACCAGATACTCAGGTAGTTTATGCAACGCCGGGTGTAGCATTAAGGTGGTTTTTTGAGAGCAAACTTGCGGAATTCAGCGTCGTGATGTTGGATGAGTTTCATGAAAGACGCTGGGACATGGACTTATTATTAGCGCTCTTGAAGCAGGCTCAATCACACAAGCTAATTGTTACCTCGGCAACGTTAAACAGCCAAAAGCTAGCCTCTTATTTAGACGCCCCTATCTTAGAATCTGAAGGATTTATTTACTCCGTTGAAGAGTATTTTCACGCCCCTGATCCAAGAACTATGCCCCAAAAAGAGCAACTCGATACTCGAGTTTTTGCAGCTTGCCAATACGCATTGGAACATTGCCAGAGCGATATTTTAGTCTTTTTACCTGGCAAGGCCGAGATCCAAGCAAGCTTAGCTAAAGTGAAAGCGCTGCCAGCGACTACCGTTGGCTTATATAGTGGCTGTAGCCCCGAGGCTCAGCGCATCGCACTAACCGCACAAAATACACGTCGAATTATTCTCGCAACCAATGTTGCGGAAACCTCGCTCACTATTCCCAATGTCACTTGCGTGATTGACTCAGGGCTTGAGCGTCGTACTCATTTACGCCTTGGAAAAACCGTATTAGGCTTAGATGCGATTGCAAGAGATTCAGCAAAGCAACGTCTAGGACGCGCAGGACGTACGCAACCGGGACTATGTATCCGGTTATATGGCCAATATGCGCCTTTGATAGACAGCACCCCGCCTGAGATCCAAAGAGAATCACTGGCAGAGCTTGTACTTGCGGCGGGCTGTGCAACAACAGGCGTCTCGTCTATTGATTTTATCGACCCACTTCCTGAAAGCTCACTAAGCAAAGCTAAACAACAGCTAATTACATTAGAAGCCATTGATGAACAAAATATAGCAACTCCGCTTGGCAAGCTGCTGTACCCGCTGCCCATCGATTTTGAGTTTGGTTATGTGATCCATAAATTGGCTTCAAACACGCTACGTCAAGCGGCTATTGACCTTATTTCGCTACTGTCTGTACCAGCTAGAGTTTACCAGTTACCTAATGATGTGGAGCGCTTAACAAGATTAAATAGCCGATTTACTCGAGGCTCAGATATAGAAATCGCTATCGCGGTGGTGAGAGGACAAACTGAAGAATTAATTGATATTACGCCTGAGGCGCTCACAGAAGCACAGCAATTTAGCGCGCAATTGCGTGAAGCATTCGCATTACCGCCTTTGGATAAGGCAGCCAGTTTTGACCATGACAAACTCGTCATTGAGTTAGCTAAGCTAATGCCACATTGGGTTTATATCAATAAGCAAAACCGTCGCAATGGCTTTAACAATGGCCTAGCTGAAGTCATGCCTTCAAACCATACTCGCGTATCGGAACAGGCAGAAGCATTACTGGTATTAGATACTTTTTCACTCGCAGGTAAGGGTACCAAGCAAGCCAAGACGCTCGCGATGTGTAATGCGGTACTAACGAAAAAGCAATTACTTGAAATGGGCCTTGGCAACCAGACATTACGCTCTGCCCATATTGATAATGATGAGCTTTGGGGTGAGTTTATTACACATTACGGTGACGAGGTTTTAGGCCAACAGACTAAGCGTCTTAACAACCCCAAGGATGTTGTTTCCGCCTTAGTATTACTTATCCAAAATAATACGCTATTTTCAGGTTTGGCCAAGCAAATAGAAGCCAGTATTGAGCAAACAGCATTGTTCTACCAATTTCATGGACGCGATGAACTTGTACCCACACTCAACTCCTTTTTAAGTGAGAAACTCACAGCGCTAGGTGTAGAAAGCTATGATGATGTAGCACTAATCAACGAACAAGACTTGTTATTCAATGAAGTTGAAGCGTGGGAATTAGCACCATTTGTTGAAAAGTTTCCGCTAACATGGTCAATTCCGGAGCTGACAATGGCAGTAAGTTATAATTTTAAAGGAAAAAGAATCGAGCTTACTCACATCAGCGGTACAAGGAAAGATGCACCAAAAAGGTGGGAATTGCCAGCCTGGAGTGGCTTCAAAATACGCTATCGTAAAGCTAGTAAAGTGGTAGATGTAAAGTAAAAGACAAATCATGAGTATTCAGACAACACACTTGAATACTCACTAGTTTACAATATGAAAGAGCTACCTATCAGTCGTTGCTGTGTTATTTTCAGCATCTCTTATCAGGCGCCGAGCATTTTCTCTCTCATATTCAGCCTGCTTTTTATCAACACAACGTTTTCTCTTAAGTTTACTCCCTGTCATAGAACTAACTTCGCAGTTCATTTCAATTTTTTTATTGGCTACGCTTTGTTCTGCTTGGGAGTTGTCCGTTGAGCTACACGCAAATAAAAATGAAGTAGCAGCTACTATTATTATTGTTTTCATATCAAGTCCTTCTTTATTTTTGGTTTATAAACAC
>NZ_JAKEVK010000252.1:0-5864 GCF_022398435.1 Pseudoalteromonas sp. Isolate6
ATCATATAGTTTTTACACCTGAATTCATGGTCTGATCGTCAAAGAGCAAAGTAGACAGAGATCTTTTCAAGCGTCTGAACAGCTTGTTTGCGAACGAGTCAAGCTAGATTAGCTAACTGTTCATGGAAAAATACCTCTGAAACTAACTGGCCAGAAAATAGCTATTAAGCGAGTAACCTTATGCCCAATTATATTAGGCAAAGTGATTAGCTGTAAGAATAAAGGTCGTTGTGTTAGATATCAATAAAAGAATGAGGGGCAAGAGTAAACTCAGTAGTACTACGTAATCAATATCACCTTTTTGACAGTAGAGTTTTATTTTTATCTAGTGATAGATTGTTCGGCGTTCTCGCCGTTTCAATAAGATAGCTTAATCAAGAAAACTTATTTTAATAGTCCAGCGCACTGAAGAGAAATCTCCCCTATTTTTCAGCATTGAGCTCTCATTGGAGGAGAGGGCTGTTGGAAGTACCTATACGTGTTAATGCTTCCAAAAACTATATAGCACATGTGGTTAGTACTCATAGCAATCACTATAGACTCATTTTTTCTTGCTTCCTTCCTACTCATAAAATACGACGAGTCACTACCCAGTGACTTATAGCTGACTTGAAGAATTACTAGTCTGAACTTAAACAAATATCAATTTAACATAATAATAAGCTAAAGTCAGTGTATCGTCTTTGTATATAAATGCTCTGTAAGATGATTTGCTGAAGAGGTAGGGTAGGAGCCTGCTTGCTCTCAAATTCTTGAATTGACCTCTAATCAAGGAACTCAAAGTGAAAAACAAGATGTCGACAAGATTATATTTGATATCGATTCCAGGGTCTTCAATTCACTCTAAATACCTGATGATACTCATTATAGCGAATAAAGATCAGCTGATAAAAGTCTGATAGTTGCCAACTTTAGGTCTGCTTTTTTGCTAGCTGGAAAGATGTATTAAAAATCACCTTATTTTAAGAAGCCTAGTACTGCGATTAATTTGTAGAACAGTTTTAGCTAAAGTGTCATTACATTAAATTATATAAAGTATGATGTGTTCTTTAGCAAAACAAACTAAAGTTTTTCCTTGATGAATAAGGGGGCTTGGGGTACTGTTCAATGGTGGTAACACATATTGGAATGAGGAAAATACAATGGCTAATTGGAGCCCAAATAGCTGGAGAGATAAACCTATCTTGCAGCAACCTGAATACCCAAATTCAGAAAAGTTAAAATCAGTTGAAAAAGAACTAAATTCAGCACCGCCGCTCGTTTTTGCAGAAGAGACGCGAAGCTTGTATAAAAGCCTAGCAGATGTTTGCGAAGGTAAAGCTTTTATATTGCAAGGTGGTGATTGCGCAGAATCGTTTTCAGATTTTAGTGCCGCTAATATTCGTGATACGTTCAAGACACTTTTGCAAATGGCTGTCGTATTAACATATGGCGGTAAATGCCCGGTAGTTAAGATTGCTCGAATGGCAGGGCAATATGCTAAGCCCCGTTCTTCAGATTTCGAGACTATTGAAGGTGTTTCTTTACCTTCATATCGTGGTGATATCGTTAATAGTTTTGAGTTTACGGAAGAAGCACGTATCCCAGATCCTGATAGATTGATGAAAGCATATCACCAGTCTGCAGCAACACTTAACCTACTTCGCGCGTTTGCACAGGGTGGTCTTGCAGATCTGCATCAGGTAAATCGCTGGAATATGAGTTTCGTAGCTGCAAATCCGTTAAAAGACAAATTTCAACAACTCGCGGAGCGTATTCAAGAAGCACTTGAGTTTATGGAGGTTTGTGGCATTGATTCAACAGTAGCACCAAGCCTGAAGGAAACTCCGCTTTATACCTCACACGAAGCGCTATTGTTAGGTTATGAAGAAGCCTTAACTAGACGAGACCACTTATCTGGGGACTGGTACGATTGTTCTGCTCACTTTGTTTGGATTGGTGAACGTACTCGTCAATTAGATCACGCTCATATCGAATTTTTCCGTGGTATTAAAAACCCTATTGGCGTAAAGGTTGGCCCTGGGATGCAAGAAGATGAGTTAATTAAACTTGTCGATGCGCTTAACCCTGATAATATTCCTGGTCGTCTAACACTTATCACACGCATGGGTGCAGATGTGCTGCCGGAAAAGCTGCCTAAATTAGTTCGTAGAATTCAAGAAGAAGGCCGCAAAGTTATTTGGACTTCGGATCCGATGCACGGAAACACTGAAAAAGCGACGACTGGATATAAGACACGTAGTTTTAACAATATCCTGAGAGAAATCAGTCAGTTCTTCGCAGTGCATAAAGCTGAGGGTAGCTATCCTGGTGGTGTGCACTTAGAAATGACAGGGCAACACGTCACTGAATGTGTTGGCGGTGCCTACGGTCTATCAGACGAGGACTTATCTCAGCGTTACCGCACCCAGTGTGATCCGCGTCTAAACGCAGACCAAGTTTTAGAGCTAGGCTTTTTAGTTGCAGATCTACTTAAAGATGCTCGCAAAACAGTATAAATAACAAACAAAAGGCCGCATTGCGGCCTTTTTAGTACTTATGGCGCTTTAGACCTGTTTCAGAAATAATCTTTGCTGATATTTCCTCAACGGAATAACGTGTGCTGTTCAAGTAAGGCGTTTTATTCTTTTTAAATAGCATCTCAACTTCTTTGACTTCAATACGGCATTGTCTGATTGATGCGTACTTTGAGTTTGCCATCCTCTCCTGCCTTATTGCAGCTAACCTTTCTGGCTCTATGGTTAAACCAAACAGCTTACCTTTATATTTATCCAAACATTTAGGTAGTCTTCCACTTTCTAAATCATCTTCCGTCATTGGGTAATTCGCGGCTTTGATCCCATATTGCAATGCTAAATATAAGCTAGTTGGCGTTTTACCGCTGCGGCTGACACCTACCAATATGATGTCTGCCTCGTCATAATCTTTAATATTTGCGCCGTCATCATTTGCAAGTGCGTAGTTAACTGCATCTATTCTAAAATCATAAGAAGATTCGTGAATGCTATGCGTGCGGTGCATTTTGGGCACCGGCTGAACTTTTAGCTCTCTTTTTACTATTTCGCTCGCATAAGATAAAAAGTCGTAACAAACCCCTTGCGACGATAAAATAATATCGGACAATTCTGGATTAACGAATGTAAAAAACACCAACGGCTTCTCACCTGAACTTTCAGCGACAGAGTCTATTAATTTTTTGATTTCATTTGCTTTTTTTGTTGTCTCTACAAACGGTATCGTTTGGTGATTAAATTCTACAGGGAACATTGAAAGCGTTGCGTGACCAAACACTTCAGAGGTGATAGCGGTGCCATCGGAAATATAAAATGCTGTTCTCATTTTGCTATTATTCATTCAGAAATTGTTGAAAATAAGCCATCGCGGTTTACGAAGACTGCCTTACCGTTGTAGAATGCCCTTGACCAAGTGGAAAGGTCAATTAATCTCTCACATTTAATACAATTTGTTTTGGAGACAGTTCCGTGCAAGACTACGTTCTCTGGTATCAAGAGTTGGGTATGCAAGATGTACCTCGAGTTGGTGGTAAAAACGCTTCTCTAGGTGAAATGATATCTAACCTTGCTAACGCTGGTGTACAAGTACCTGGTGGATTCGCAACAACAGCTGATGCGTTTAATGAATTTCTTGAGCAGTCAGGCCTCAATGAAAAAATCCACTCAATCCTAGATACTCTCGATGTTGACGATGTCAACGAATTAGCCAAAGTCGGCACCCAAATTAGACAATGGGTTATCGATACACCATTCCAACCAGAATTAGATAAAGCAATCCGTGAGGCATATAGCCAGTTACACGGTGACGCAAGCCAAGATGTCTCCTTTGCTGTTCGTTCATCAGCAACAGCAGAAGATATGCCAGACGCCTCCTTCGCTGGCCAACAAGAAACTTTCCTAAACGTTCGTGGCATAGATGCCGTAATGGTCGCCATCAAGCATGTTTTTGCTTCGCTATTTAATGACCGTGCTATTTCTTATCGAGTACACCAGGGCTATGATCACAGAGGCGTCGCGCTTTCTGCCGGTATTCAGCGTATGGTGCGTTCAGACAAAGCATCGTCTGGTGTTATGTTCTCAATAGATACTGAATCAGGCTTCGAAGATGTTGTTTTTGTTACTTCTAGCTATGGTTTAGGTGAGATGGTAGTTCAGGGCGCAGTGAACCCAGATGAATTTTATGTTCATAAGCCAACTCTAGCAAAAGCAAAACCTGCAGTTCTTAAGAGAAATATAGGCTCAAAAGCAATCCAAATGATCTACTCAAGTGATGAGTCTCACGGAAAGCAAGTTGAGATTGTTGATGTAGACTCAGCACTATCTAACCAATTCTCGATTACAGACGCAGAAGTAGAAGAATTAGCAAAACAAGCTGTTATTATCGAAAAGCACTACGGTCGTCCAATGGATATCGAATGGGCGAAGGATGGTAATGACGGTAAGCTTTATATCGTTCAAGCCCGTCCAGAAACCGTTCGTTCAAACGAAGATGCGAACGTAATGGAGCGCTTCCAGCTAAAGTCAAAGTCTGAAGTTATTGTTGAAGGTCGTGCAATCGGTCATAAGATTGGTTCAGGCGTAGTTAAAGTCCTGTCTTCAATTGATCAAATGGACTCGGTAAAGCAAGGCGATGTACTTGTTACTGATATGACGGATCCTGATTGGGAACCTATCATGAAGCGTGCCTCTGCTATCGTAACGAATCGTGGTGGTCGTACTTGTCACGCAGCAATCATTGCTCGTGAGCTAGGGATCCCAGCAGTAGTTGGGTGTGGTAACGCAACCGATTTGATCACTAATGGCGACACGGTAACAGTATCATGTGCAGAGGGCGATACAGGTTATATCTATAAAGGTGAACTTGAATTCGATGTTATTTCTTCTCGCATCGATTCAATGCCAACTATTCCGATGAAGATAATGATGAACGTAGGTAACCCAGATCGCGCATTTGATTTTGCGAAGTTACCACATGCAGGTATCGGTCTTGCGCGTCTTGAATTTATCATCAACCGTATGATTGGTATTCACCCTAAAGCACTACTTCATTTTGATAAGCAAGATGCAGAGCTACAGGCTGAAATTAAAGAGCTAATCGCAGGATATGAATCACCAGTAGAGTTCTATATCAGCAAGCTAGTTGAAGGTATTTCTACGCTAGGTGCGGCATTTGCTCCGGAGCGTGTAATCGTTCGCATGTCTGACTTTAAGTCAAACGAGTATGCAAACTTGGTTGGCGGTCAGCAGTATGAGCCTGAAGAAGAAAACCCAATGATTGGTTTCCGCGGCGCATCCCGTTACATTTCCGAAGACTTTAGAGAGTGTTTTGCATTAGAGTGTGAAGCTATCAAACGTGTTCGTAATGAGATGGATTTAACTAACGTTGAAATCATGATCCCATTCGTTCGTACCCTAGAAGAAGCAGCTCAAGTTATTGAAATTCTTGAAGCTCATGGTCTAAAACGCGGCGAGAATGGTCTAAAAGTCATCATGATGTGTGAACTGCCATCAAACTGCCTGCTTGCTGAAGAATTTTTAGAATATTTCGATGGCTTCTCGATAGGTTCAAATGACCTTACCCAATTAACACTTGGTCTGGACCGCGATTCTGGCCTTATTGCACATTTATTTGATGAGCGAAACCCGGCTATCAAAAAACTGCTTTCAATGGCAATTCAAACCGCTAAGGCGAAGGGCAAATATGTAGGTATTTGTGGTCAAGGCCCATCGGATCATGAAGATTTCGCAGCTTGGTTAGTTGAAGAAGGAATTGATTCTGTCTCACTTAACCCTGATACAGTACTTGAAACGTGGCTTTATCTAGCTGAGAAGTTTAATAAATAATTTAAT
>NZ_JAKEVK010000253.1:0-5798 GCF_022398435.1 Pseudoalteromonas sp. Isolate6
AAATAAACTCTGGTCTCAGAATTGCGTTGTCTTTAGCGACAATAATCAAAAAATGAGACAAGTTATGACAGCAAGTAAATCTTTAGTGGCGGTGGCAGTTGCCAGTGCAACGTTATCAGCCTCTGCGCTAGCCGCAGACTACAGCATTTATGGTAAAGCAGAAGTTCAAATTGCCAACACCGACAAAGGGGTGATGCGCTATACCAAAGAGGGCACACAAATTGACGCGCCATTTTCAAGAATTGGTGTAAAAGGTACTCACGGCTTATCAAGCGATCTAAAACTCGTCTACAAATATGAAGTACAAGTTAAAGGTTTTGAACACGACGATACCACCGAGCCATTTTCAGCAAGGAATACCTATGTTGGCCTTGAAGGTAAATTTGGTACAGTTTTAGTGGGCAGGAACGACACGCGTTTTAAGTTCAGTGAAGGTAAAATCGATCAATTCAACGAAACCCAAAGTGATATTGCCCAAGTGCTAGCTGGCCAAGACAGAGTTGGTGATTCAATTACCTATTCTTCACCTAAATGGAACGACTTTTCTTTTTCTCTGACCTACACACCTAAAGACGACGCGAGCAACGATGAAACCGGATTTGCAGCAACCGCAATTTATGGTGACCGAGCATTAAAAAGTAAAGATTACTATGTTGTCTTAAGCCATACAGACAGTATTGGTAATTTAGTTGCTACACGTATCGCAGTGGCTTATAAGTGGCAAAAGCTACAACTTGGAGCCATTATCCAAGACAGCGAAAATCTAGCGAAAGACAAATCAGGAAATGGTTATGTACTAAGTGCAAGTTATCAACTCGACGATAATTGGCGTCCGAAACTACAGTTTGCCAAGGACTCAAGCGGATTACGTCACAGCGAAGATGCAACTCAGTGGACGCTAGGTACAGACTATATTTTTGATAAACAAACTAACTTATATGTGATGGCAACGCAGCTCGACCTTGAAACGCAAGACGATACTAGCATCGCAGTTGGCTTAAAATACAAGTTTTAAAGGCTCAAGACAATGACAGAAGAGAATAAAAAAACGATAAAAACGCAGCTGTTTCTGTGGCTTGGTCCCTTAGTTATGTTAGTGATCTGTTCGGTTGAGCCACCATCTGGCATGTCGGTTGAGGCATGGAGAACCGCTGGCTTAGCGTTTTGGCTAGCCTCTTGGTGGATAACGGAAGCAGTACCTATTCCAGCAGCCTCTTTATTACCCTTGGTTATTTCGCCTTTGGTTGGCATTGCTTCTATTAAAGCGGTCGCCGCGCCCTTTGCGCACCCTTTGATTTATCTATTCCTTGGTGGATTTTTGCTCTCGATTGCCATGGAAAGGTGGGGGCTGCATAAACGTATTGCGCTGAATACGATGTTGTTCGCAGGCACTAAACCAAGCATACAGATCTTGGCGATGATGGGCGTGACAGCATTTTTGTCCATGTGGATGTCGAATACGGCAACGGCGGTCATGATGTTACCTATTGCGCTCTCGGTTATTCACTTAGTGAAAGAGCAGGGGGGAGATAGCCAGAGCTTTGCTAAAGCGCTATTACTTTCTATCGCTTATGGTGCAAGCATTGGTGGCATTGCAACCTTAATCGGTACGCCACCAAATGCGTTAATGGCTGCGTATTTATCAGATAGTTATCAAATTGAGATTGGTTTTGCCACTTGGATGATGATTGGTGTGCCTCTGTCTTTGGTGATGCTGGCATTTGCTTGGTTTTGGTTGACCAAAGTGACTTACAAGGTCGATAAAGAAGAAATTAATGTTGATACTAAGTCGTTATTTACTTCCCAATTAAAAGCACTAGGAGAAATGTCTCGTGCGGAGAAAGGGGTTTTTGCGGTATTTATTTTAGCGGCAGTATGCTGGATCTTTAGGCCGCTAATTGGTGATGTTACGGGTCTTAAATTGTCAGATACTGGCATTGCAATTGCGGCTGCACTGTTACTCTTTGTGCTTCCAGCCAAGTCGGGAAGTGACGAACGTATTTTAGATTGGGAAAGCGCGGCTAAGGTGCCTTGGGGTATCTTGCTATTATTTGGCGGTGGTTTATCACTAGCAGCACAGATCAAATCTTCAGGACTTGCCGATTACATCGCTAACTTACTTGCGGGCGCGGATGCCATGGGCTTAGTAATTGGCGTGCTTGTTGTTGCCGCACTTATTACATTCTTAACGGAAATTACCAGTAATACCGCAACGGCAGCAGGCTTTTTGCCTTTACTTGGTCCGGTGGCTGAATCAATCACAGGTTCACCTTTAGCTTGGGTTATCCCAGCTGCAATCGCGGCCAGTTGTGCCTTTATGATGCCCGTTGCAACACCACCAAATGCCATCGTATTTGGCTCGGGTGAGATTAAAATTAAAGACATGATAAGAGCTGGATTTGTTTTAAACTTGGTCGCGATAGGGCTAATTACAATTGTTACCTTGACTTTGGCAAGGAGCATACTAAGGTTTTAAAGTTGCCATTCTCCACAGGCTGTGTCCATCGAAGGGCAACTCGGTCATACGCAGCCTGTCTCTATAGTAATACCAATTGTGTTAACTCTCCAACCTATTTGAAGGGCAAAATACCATATTAGCGTCGTTAAAAATTTCTCATTTAGAAC
Organism: Pseudoalteromonas sp. Isolate6; assembly: GCF_022398435.1. Classification (NCBI taxonomy): domain Bacteria; kingdom Pseudomonadati; phylum Pseudomonadota; class Gammaproteobacteria; order Alteromonadales; family Pseudoalteromonadaceae; genus Pseudoalteromonas; species Pseudoalteromonas sp. Isolate6. The sequence goes on from NZ_JAKEVK010000253.1 coordinate 2,626, forward strand.
AACTAAATAGCAAAATTTTTGCCTTGCCTATATGGATATAGGTACCTTGGCGGTAGCAGGACGCGAGAGCGGAGCTACTAAAGCTATTTTTCCGCATCAAAATAGTTCATTTACTTAATACAATTGGTATAAAACCTAGTTTTTTGAAGATAGACCCGTTGTTTTTTCCCTGCTATATTCGAATTAGACATTAGCAGGACCTGATAATGATTGAAGATAATACCAGCACCCTAATCGCTACATTTACTCAGTTAAAAAGTCGCTTTAACCAAGAACCTTATCCCGCGCTTGAAAAGCGTTTACGTCTATTAACCGAAATAAAATCACGCATGTTGCAGCGGCAAGATCAATTAGTCGAGGCGGCAGATCAGGATTTTGGTACTCGGAGTCGATTCGATACCGTGATTGCAGACATCATGCCTTGCATCAATTCGATTGATTATATCGCGAAGCACCTGCGCAAATGGAGCAAAGTGCAGCATCGTTCACCCGGTGCGCAGTGGCTACCATCTAAGGCAAAAATTGAGATTGTGCCAAAAGGAGTCGTGGGCGTGATAGCCCCGTGGAATTATCCAATTCAGTTGGCGATTGTTCCCGTGATTACCGCCCTCGCCGCTGGTAACAAAGTTATGCTTAAGTTAAGCGAGTTCACTCCCAAGGTGAATACAGTGATAAGAGCCATTTTTAAAGGATTGGACGATGAAGTGTGCGTCATTGAAGGCGGGCCTGATATTGCATCAACGTTTACTGAACAGCCATTCGATCACTTGCTATTTACAGGCTCAACAGCAGTTGGCAAAAAGGTGATGGCGGCTGCGGCTAAAAATCTCACGCCGGTCACCTTAGAGTTAGGGGGGAAATCACCTGTTATAGTGCTTGATGACGCCGATATCAGCGGCGCTGCGATGAGCGTGTTAATGGGTAAGCTCTCAAATTCAGGTCAAATCTGTGTTGCACCAGATTATGTATTAGTGCACGAAGAAAAATACGACGTATTTATTACTGAGCTAAAACAGCACTACGAAAAAACATATAAATCGAAAGTAGGTGTAAAAAACCAAACTTCAATTATTAACGACAGACAATTTCAGCGCTTAAATGACATTATTACTGATGCCAGAAGTAAAGGCGCGAATGTGTGGCAAGCTGAGACCGCACGCGACAATCGTCAGCTCCCTCTGCATATCATTACCCAGGTCAACAGAAGTATGAGGGTGATGCAAGAGGAGCTATTCGGAACGATTTTGCCCATTCTAAAAATATCCAACTTAAATGATGCAATGAGCCACATTAGAGACGACACCACACCACTTGCGAGCTATTTGTTTACGCAATCTCAGGGCGCCATAAATAAAGTGTCAAAGGAGCTCGCAACGGGTACTTTAGCTATCAACGAAACCATAGTGCAGGTGGCAGTTGAGTCTTTACCCTTTGGTGGCCTAGGTCACTCTGGTATGGGTCAATATCATGGCGAAGAAGGCTTTTATACCTTTAGCCATAAAAAGCCTATACTCCAGTCTAATAACACTAAATGGCGCAACAAGATGCTGCTTAGCCATTCAAAGCTGCTTACAAAGCCATTGGAGTGGCTCTTTTTGAGGAAAAAATAACATCGAGCGTATCGGACAAGCATAGTACAGCCTGCTTGCGGCGCAACGAATCTATTAATAATGAACGTATGTTCGCGCATACGTTACTATTTATACACTAAAGTCAATCAAAGGATTGGAGGACATATGGATATTTCTACAGCGTTAAAAAACATGGAAGCATTAGCAAATGGTATTGATCCAACTTCAGGTGAAGTGCTACCCGATACTTCTCCTTACAATAACCCTGAAGTTATAAGGTCATTGTTTACTGTTGTTGGGGCTTTAAAACAGTCAAAAAAAGGTAAAAAGTCAGTAGAGCAAAAACAGCAAGAGAACATTTCAAAAGGCCTTCCGAAGAACGCAGGGCTTCCTTGGACAGAGGAAGAGCGAAAAAGGTTAACCCATGCTTTTCATGCAAATATATCTATAGGCGAGCTATCTGATATTCATGGGCGCACAAGCGGTGCCATCACCTCTGAGTTGAAAAAGCAGGGTTTAATTGAAGAAATTGAAGCTACCCGTATGTGATACCAATTTATCTTTATTTGCTCAACTTGAAGGAGTGGAGCTGAGCTAACTTTGCTAAAAACTCTCATTTAGAACACTAAATAGAAACTTGCGCGTTGCCTACGGGATATAGGTACCTCAACATGAGCAGGACGTGGAAGCAGCGTCATCCCCAAAGCTCTCGGGCTAGATAAGGGAATGCTCTAATATGTTCTTAAAAACAATGAGTTGGCTCATTTCTTATGCAAACACCTAGTTAAATAATAAACGTTAGATTGACGGGGAAATTGAGATGATACAAACAACAGAGCACTGTGACTTTTGGCTAGGTACCTTTCCGTCAGAGAGGCGAGCTTGCGAGTATTTCGAAGAAATTTACAACGCCGAAGATGAAGACCGAGAGTACACACCCCTATCCGAGTTCGCCAAGGATCAAGAGCAACATTGGTACGATCATGATTTCATTGAATACGGTTTTAACAATTCAGTGTCAAGTATCAAAGAATTAGTCGAAGGTTACTCTTATAGTGAGCAATATGCAGAGGAGCTTGAAAAGCGATGTGCAGAACGGAAGCTAGTTGGTATAAATTTCTTTGTATTCATCACTGTTCGTGAGATAGCTAAGCCTAAATCGGTTATAACAGATGAATTTAAGTTACATTATGTTGGTAAAATTGAGTATCAAATTTGAGGTAACTCGCTCCCAGTAAGTTGTGATGAATAACGCAATTTACACAAAGTTGCCTGCGCAATTCAGTGAGTGCAGTATTAAAGCACAGGTTACTTTTTAGGAGCACACTTTGAGGCGGTTTACAGTGATCTTATGAGTCGAAGGAGATAAGTATTCGAGCAATTAAGACTCGTTGGTTGCGCTATTTAAGTCATCTCCGTCTTGCTGTTGGGCTGCGATTTTCTCACGCTCTGCTTTTGAGATGTAGCGCGGTTTGTTGCTTTTGTGGAGCTTAGCATTAGCACGCTTGTCTTTTTTCTTTAGGGTTTCGTAAATTTTCTTTTTGCGGTTCATTTTCAAAGACCATTATGAATGAAGTGCTAGTTTACCTTAGTGTTAGCAGA
>NZ_JAKEVK010000254.1:0-5787 GCF_022398435.1 Pseudoalteromonas sp. Isolate6
AATATAGTCTTGTCTTATATACTCAAGCAAATAGATTTGAGAAATAAATAAAATGTTAAAAAAAAGAGCAAAAAACTTGACTGTTTGCTCATATAAACTACAGTCTTACATGACTGTCTAATCTATGGGCAGTTTAGCAAAATTAAAAGAGTAGATTAACTTAAATTTAGTCAACTTATAGAAGGATGTAGAAGTATGGCTTGCGGAAAAGTCAAATGGTTCAATAACGCCAAAGGGTTTGGTTTCATCGTAGAAGACGGCAGTGACGAAGATATCTTTGCTCATTACTCAACGATTGTAATGGATGGATACAAGACGCTTAAAGCTGGTCAGGATGTATCATTCGAGCTACAGCAAGGCCCCAAGGGTCTACACGCGACTAACATCGCTCCAATCACGGAAGATGTTGTTTAAGTGTTAAGTAGCTTTTGGCTAAAGCGGGTTACTTGAGTGCTCGCTTATTCCTCTCCTCAAATCACTCCACCAAATCTAAAAGAAATTTTCAGCCTTTTCTTATCACATTTGTTATAACTTTTCACTTTTGCACTTTAAATTTAATAATTAGCCCCCATATGCAAACACTGTTAGACTAAAGCACGCTTGCAAAGTCAATTTCAGGTTGGTTAGATATTGCTACTTTGATGCATTTCAATGCTGAACGAATACCAGTTATTGTGATAAGCCAAAAGTATAAATACCTAACAAACTTGCTAATGCTGCGCTACCTAGGCATAGATTCTAACGAGGATTGCCGAGGTTTTTTTGCATCTTTCACTAATCGCTTAGTGAACTGGTTCAGTTAAAACCGGCTACAACGACACGTTGTTGAGTGTGAAAATTGCGTTGCTTAGTCCTATTAGCAATTGTTGAACGGCGTAAAAGCCCACAACTATCTAGGAATGATGATGACATCGAAAATTATCTACACCAAAACAGATGAAGCCCCGGCTCTCGCAACTTACTCGCTATTGCCAATCATCCAAGCATTCACTAAGCCTGCAAATATCGAAGTTGAAACTCGCGATATTTCACTTGCAGGCCGTATTATTGCGACTTTTCCTGAGTACCTAAAAGAAGAACAACGTATCGGTGATGCACTTGCTGAGCTAGGTGCACTTGCTAAAACGCCTGAAGCTAACATCATCAAGTTACCTAATATCAGTGCGTCAATTCCACAACTTCGTGCAGCGATTAAAGAATTGCAAGCTAAAGGCTACGCGCTGCCAGAGTATCCTTCTGAAGCCAAAACAGACGAAGAAGCCGATGTTAAAGCACGTTATGACAAAATCAAAGGTAGTGCAGTAAACCCTGTACTTCGTGAAGGTAACTCAGACCGCCGTGCTCCAACTTCAGTCAAAGGCTACGCTCGTAAAAACCCGCATTCAATGGGCGCTTGGTCTAAAGACTCTCAGTCTTATGTTGCATCAATGACTGACGGTGATTTCTTCGGTTCTGAACAGTCGGTAACAGTTGCTGAAGCGACTGATGTTCGAATTGAGCACGTAGCGAGCAATGGTGACATCACCGTACTAAAACAAAGCACGCCACTACTTGCTGGCGAAATCATTGATGCTTCTCGTATGAGTGTACAAGCACTACGTGAATTCTTAGCAGCACAAGTACAAGAAGCAAAAGATAAAGGCGTATTATTCTCACTACACATGAAAGCAACCATGATGAAGGTATCAGATCCAATCATCTTTGGTCATGCTGTAAAAGTATTCTACAAAGACGTATTCGAAAAGCATGCTGCGACATTTGCTGAAATCGGTGTTGATGCAAGCAATGGTGTTGGCGACGTGTACTCAAAAATTGAGTCGTTGGACGATGCAAAGCGCAAAGAAATCGAAGCAGACCTTGCAGCAGTTTACGAGACAGCACCTGATATCGCGATGGTAGACTCAGACCGTGGTATTACAAACCTGCATGTACCTAGTGACGTGATCATCGATGCATCAATGCCTGCGGCAATTCGTTCAAGCGGCCAGATGTGGAACGCTGAAGGCAAACAACAAGATACTGCTTTTGTGATCCCTGATCGTTGTTACTCAGGTGTGTACAGTGCGACGATTGATTTCTGTAAGGAAAATGGCGCATTTGATCCACGTACGATGGGTACCATCCCTAACGTCGGCCTGATGGCACAAAAAGCGGAAGAGTACGGTTCACACGACAAAACGTTTGAAGCACCATCAGCTGGCACAATTCGTGTTGTAGATATTGCAGGTAACACCTTACTTGAACACACAGTAGAAGAAGGCGACATCTGGCGCATGTGTCAGGTGAAAGATGCACCAATCAAAGACTGGGTAAAATTGGCGGTTAACCGCGCTCGTGCGACAAATACACCAGCAGTTTTTTGGTTAAATGAAGCGCGTGCTCACGACGCTGAACTTATCAAAAAGGTAAACGCTTATCTGCCTGAACATGATACTGATGGCCTTGAAATTTTAATCAAAGCACCAGTAGATGCAACGCTATACTCACTAGAGCGCATGAAAAAAGGCGAAGATACTATTTCAGTAACGGGTAACGTATTACGTGACTATCTAACTGACCTATTCCCAATTTTAGAGCTTGGTACCAGTGCAAAAATGCTATCTATCGTTCCACTAATGAATGGTGGTGGCTTATTTGAAACTGGTGCGGGTGGTTCTGCGCCTAAACACGTACAACAGTTCGAAAAAGAAAACCACTTGCGTTGGGATTCGCTAGGCGAATTCCTTGCACTTGCTGCTTCTTTTGAGCATTTAAGCCAAACAACAGGTAATGCTAAGGCACAAGTACTTGCAGATACACTAGATGCAGCAACGGCTAAATTCTTAGATGAAAATAAGTCGCCTTCACGTAAAGTGAAAGAGCTTGATAACCGTGGTAGTCATTTCTACCTTGCAATGTACTGGGCTCAGGAGCTGGCTGCGCAAGACAAAGATGCAGAGCTTAAAGCTAAGTTTGAAAATGTTGCTGCAGAACTGACAGCTAAAGAAGCAGATATTGTCGCTGCACTTAATGAAGCACAAGGCCAAGCAATGGATGTTGGTGGTTATTACCAGCCAGAAGACGACAAAGCGTTCACAGCTATGCGCCCTTCTGTGGTATTTAACGATGTACTAGCGTCACTGTAATCTTCGGATAACAGTCAAAAAGCGGCCTAAGGGTCGCTTTTTTGCTTTCAGGCGACACTCGAGATCAATTGCGCTAAAATATCGTTTTTCGTGAACCTTAGGAATGTGGCGATGAGCACAAGTAGTAGAGCCAACACAAATAACAAAAGAAAATCACACGCAAATAGGCCCGCATTCTCTAGACATACCACAGCACGAAAAAAGCCAATAACTAACCGGCAGTCAAAACCCGCCCTACAACCAGATCAAGTAAAAGTCGTTTTATTTAATAAGCCCTTTGATGTTTTGTGTCAGTTTACTGATGATCAAAACCGTCAAACATTAGCTGATTTTATTGATATCAAAGATGTCTATGCTGCAGGCCGCTTGGATAGAGATAGCGAAGGGCTATTACTACTGACCAACTGCGGTAAATTACAAAACACCCTGACTTCTCCTAAAAAATCGACATATAAAACCTACTGGGTTCAAGTCGAAGGAGAACCAAGTAGCGAAAGCCTAAATGCGCTTAGAAATGGTGTAAAACTAAAAGATGGTCCAACTTTACCTGCCAAAGTAGAAGTTATGACTGAGCCCAATGTCTGGTCACGTAATCCGCCGATTAGAGAGCGCAAAAATATTCCAACAACCTGGCTTTCTATTTCCATCAAAGAAGGGCGTAATAGACAAGTCCGTCGTATGACGGCGCATATTGGTCATCCCACGCTTAGACTGATTCGCGCACAAATAGGCAAATATAGTCTGGGCGATCTTAAAAACGGTGAATATCGAGTGCTTTAGCATTTTCTACTAGGACTTTTCTCCTGCGCTCTAACACCTCACGGGCGTGCAATTTAAAGAGATTTGAGTATAATAAGCGCTTTCTATCTGAGCATTAAGATTAATAGCGAAATTATGAGCGATAATAGTCACATTAAAGTCATTGTCGGAATGTCCGGCGGTGTAGATTCTTCTGTATCTGCCTACCTTTTAAAACAACAAGGCTACCACGTAGAAGGTTTGTTTATGAAGAACTGGGAAGAAGATGACAATGATGAGTATTGTGCAGCAGCTGAAGATCTGAAAGATGCTCAGGCAGTGTGTGATAAGCTAGGTATTGAGCTACACACCGTAAACTTTGCTGCTGAATACTGGGACAATGTGTTTGAACACTTCCTTGAAGAATACAAGGCTGGCCGTACACCAAACCCAGACATCATGTGCAACAAAGAAATCAAATTTAAAGCTTTTTTACAGTTTGCAGCAGAAGCGTTAGGCGCGGACTATATCGCAACTGGCCACTATGTTCGTCGCGCAGAGCGTGACGGTAAATTCGTTATGCTTCGTGGAGATGACGAGAACAAAGATCAAAGCTACTTCCTTTACACATTAAGCCATGAACATATTGCGAAAACACTCTTCCCTGTAGGTGAAATTGAAAAGCCAGAGGTGCGTAAAATCGCAGAGGAACAAGGCTTAATCACGCATGATAAGAAGGATTCAACCGGGATCTGCTTTATCGGTGAGCGCAAATTTAAAGACTTCCTTGCCAAGTTTTTACCCGCACAGCCTGGTGTGATTGAAGATTGTGAAGGTAATCATGTTGGTGAACATGAAGGCTTGATGTACCACACGCTCGGTCAACGTAAGGGCCTTTTAATTGGTGGCTCTAAAGAAGGCAACGGTGAACCTTGGTATGTGGTAGATAAAGATATCGAACGTAATGTACTGGTTGTTGGTCAAGGTAAAAACCACCCTCGCCTATTCAGCAATGGTCTAAACGCAAATCAGCTACATTGGGTTGACCGCGTAGGTCCACAAGGCACAACTCGCTGCACGGTAAAAACACGTTATCGCCAAACCGACATCCCTTGTACGTTATTAGTTGGCCAAGATGGTATGGCACGCGTGCTATTCGATGAACCACAAAAAGCCGTAACTCCTGGACAATCTGCGGTATTCTACGCAAATGATGTGTGCCTTGGCGGCGGTATTATCGAGTCGGTGATTAAATAATGCAAAACCAATACGTAATGCCTCTGGCGGCAATGTGTCAGATCAGTAAACTGGTACAAAAATGTGCGCGTTACGGCACCTTCAACGAGAATGAAGTTGAGGGCTTTTTAAAAAGCATTATTAACACTTCTCCTGAACGTCCTGAGGACGTTTACCCAGACAAATTTGCCATCAAAACAGGCTGCCGAACGCTGATCGAACAACTTTCGGCAGGCGGCGAAAAAGACGTTGAAATGGTTAAATATGTTGGCGCGATGATGCAATTGGAGCGGGTGCTAAGTAACGATAGTAAATCTCTTGATTTATTGGCGCAAAAAATTCAGCAAGTTGAGCGCCAGTTATTACACTTTGATATCTGTGAAAGCCAAGTTGTTGCAGCACTTGCCGACATTTACGGTCAAGTTATCAGCCCTCTTGGCCCTAAGATCCAAGTATTCGGTAAGCCTGAATTGTTAAAACAAACAACAACACAACAAAAAATTCGGGCGCTATTACTTGCCGGGATCCGTAGTGCAGTTTTGTGGCGTCAGCTCGGCGGTAAACGTCGTCAATTCTTTTTTGCGAAAAAGAAAATCATTACTGCTGCAAAAAGTTATATGTAATACCAATTTGTCTTAATACTTGCTCAATTTGAAGGAGCAAATCTGACGCTAACAGCGTTAAAAAC
>NZ_JAKEVK010000255.1:0-5747 GCF_022398435.1 Pseudoalteromonas sp. Isolate6
CAGCTAAGCAAAAAACGACAAATAGGTGCCTCAGAAAAGTCATATACATCATTCAATTACCTGGTAAACAAAAGGATTCCTGAGCCTAATACCTCCCTCTCTAAATTTAGTTGAGGATGTTACGATTGTAAAATCCATACCTTCCGCCAACTCACAAGAACATTATATTGAATATTGTATACTTTAATCCTATGTTAAATAGGCTTGTAAATTAGCAAGCTTATTTAATAAGGATACAACTGTGAAAAAGATATATTTGAGAAGAGCGCGCTGTTATGCGCTTCTATTACTATTAACGGCAGGTCCGGCAAGTGCAGCTCAACTCACTGACACCTGTAAATCCTCAGCCCCATTTACTGGAAGAGAAATTGTCAATAAGCAACCTATTTGCCTTCCGAGTGGCGCTCGAACTTACTTAAGTATTCCAGGTACAAATAGTGTAAATAGTTTGGCAATTACCACTGGACATGGCTCAGGAAATCTTAATTTATATTCAAAAAATGGGGGGTGGCCAAAACTGGACGGTAGCGATCCAAATTCAAAAAGAAACGGTAATAGCGAATGTATCGTGCTTAAGAACTTAAACCAATATTGGACTTACATTACGTTAGATGGGGCCAGTCAAGGTGCCTCATTGGTCGTTGATTTAGGTGCAACCTCATGCCGTAACTTAGGTTCTACTCCACCACCTGGAGATAATGATGGTTATCCTTTAAATTATGCCAACATCAAAGTGTTTAGATTTCAATTTAGCGATGCGCAACTTAACTGGAATTCAATGCAGCGTGATTTAGCTGACGCTGCAACATATTACACGGACCAATCTTACGGTAAATTTAACCTCACATATGATACATCGGTACCAATAATTAATATTAATCGACCCAAAAGTGACTTTGACAGTGACTTTCACGGTTGGACAGCTGAATGGAAGAAGCATGTTAAAGCAAACGGCGTTGACCCGGAAAACCCTGGAACTGGTAATGTGGTAATGATGGTTGCCCCTCAAGTTGGTAACTTCAATTCCAGCGCAGCTCCTCCTTCAATCAGTTTATATCACCACACATCAGGCGTGGTGGCGCATGAGTTAGGACATGCACTTGGGCTACGTCATGCTAAAGCGCTAGAAGCTGGCTCTGGTAGAGTCATTGGCGATCATGATTATGCAAAGGAAAGTTTAAACTATGGTAACGTATATAGCATGATGGGAATGGGCGCTCATTCTTTAGAAGAATATAACTTACTGTACAAAAAGTATTTCGGTTGGGTAAGCGAATCAGAAGTCCCACTCATTACCTCATCGGGAACATATCGCATTTATGCATTTGACCACGGGCGCAATGATCAAGGATATATCGGATTAAAGCTAAAATCGGGTAACGGCTTATATACGTATTGGTTAGAGTATAGAACCACAAATGCGCGATATCCAAATACCAAAAACGGCATACTCATCAATTTAGAAGGCTACTTCGAAAATGAGCAAGATCCACGTTTTTGGAAAACGACCTCTTACCTCTTAGATATGACTCCAGGGTCAAAAACACCAGGCTGGTGGGGTGACGACCAAACCGATTCGGAGCTAACAATCGGAAATTCATATACCGATCATTGGGGAGGATTCAAAATCACCCCTACATCAAAGGGCGGAGCAGAAAATAGCGCTACCGCATGGATAGAAATAAAAGTAGAACTACTTTAATAAAGTAAGTAACGATGGCTATCGTTTGAGGATGATTGCCATCGCTATACCTCTGAGTGAATTTATTTATAGCAGATCTTATTACGGATCTATATATATCATATCAATGACCTCAGCCATTATATTTTTTCTTTCTCTAACATTGCGCTTATTTAACTTTCTTCCTTCACCTACTCTATCACTGGCTACAGCAACGAGCATATAAAGCGCTTTACTATGTTCAGCAACCGATTCTCTTCGTATCATTTGAGGCACTTTGGGAATATACTGCGACTTGATGTCTGCAAAGTGCGCAAACACTGCAACCAAATCTTCCTGCTTTGGGTAGCTCTTATCTGCGCACCAACACACTAGAGTAACATTAAGATTTTTTGAATAAAAATGCCCCCAATTTAGTTCAATATTTTGGGCTTTTAATAATGGATGAACCAAGTGTAAGGAAACTCCATCTACAAGTAGTTTTACTAAGTAAAACGAATCTAGTTGCAACTGATTGTCGACGATAAATGAGTCTATCGCTTTTCCTTCTTTATCTATTAATTCAACTAAAACTCCTGAATAAGCCCGATCAGACGTTAAATATATCTTAAAGGGCACCAGTAGGCTGGCACCAATCAGTGCACAGCCAATGAGCAGCGCTATAGCTAATTTCCTAAAAGGACGCTCCAATTTCATTTCCTTTATCTTGGGTTCACTTCGAAAATAACTGGATAGTCAAGTAGAGCATTATCAGCCCCATCTTTCAAAGTGATAACTACATTGATTTCTGCCCCAGATATTTGATTTTGCGTAGTTAAGTTATAACTCATTCTTATTGTCTCACTGTCAACAAAGGACGCTCCCGTAGTATCAATTTTCACACCAGCAGGCATATTCGAAAACTGACTAAACAAATTTCGTACCTGCGACATCACATTTTGAGAGGCCGATACATTTACAGTAACAGGAACGGACTGTCCCGCAGCAACATTAACAATAACCCTAGGTGTGCTGCCATCTACACTGAGCGGAATGATTTTACTTTGATGTTGTCCTTCGAACTCAGCAACTATCATGATTTGATGTTGACCATCGCTAAGCTCTAAACGCTTGGTGAAAGTCCCGTCATTTTGTATATCTGTGTTTTCGTTATTTACTCTTACTAATGCATCTACTTGATTGACACGACCCATGATAGTTACAGAGTTTGAGTTAATTATTGAGTTTGGCTCTGGAGAAATAATCTCAAGGTCTAACTGTTCAGGGTTATCGTCTTGAACAACCAATATAAGATCTACGATTTCAGAACTAATCGTCGCATTAGATGAATCCTTTAGAGTCAAAGTTAACTCAATCGGGTATCGATCAATTGCAGCATTCTGTGAAGCACTATATTGATAATCGAACCCAATTCCTGAGCGTGTACCATAGACTCTAAGTATCTGAAAGTTTGTCCCATAAGGTCTTAATGACAAACTATATGAATATCTTCTGACTAATGCTCTTTGTTCACTTGTTAAGGGCACCTCATAAGTTATAACTTCACTCACGCCACCTTGTATTAGTTCAATATATTCAGATTGAGAACTCGCACGAACTTTTAGCATCAAATACTTTTCTACCAGTTTGCCATTACGTTCAGCTTTGATTTGCAAACGGTGCTCACCAGAATCCAAATTTAAAGTTACCGAAAATGCCCCTATAGAATCTACATCGGCAAGCTTTCCATCGACTGTAACTTTTGCGTCTGCATGAGACACTTGACCATTAATAGTTACCTCCCCTTTGTCAAACTCAGCCCCTTCAACTGGACTAAATATTTCAAATGATAGTGGCTGAGGTAATACTTCAAAACTGACGCTTTTACGGACAGATTTATAACCATTAGTCGCATCGATGAAAACTTGATGTTTACCTTCTGCAAACTTGATTCGCTTATAGAACTCTCCTTGAGCATCAACAGTAGCCTGATGCCCTTGAATAATCACAGATGCCAGAGGGTCGCTAATACTGCCTTTAAATAACACTTCTGATTGCGAATAACCCTCCTGTTCAGTAGGAGATTGCATATTTAGTATGAGCTCATCCGTATCAACACTTACAATAATCGTTTTATTCACGTGTTGCTCAGCCGTTGAGGCGCGAACCACTATTTGATTAATACCTTCACTCAATAATAGTGTATGTGAGAAATCTCCATGTTCAGTGAGAACCACACTTTGCTCATTAATATCTAAGGTAGCCTCCGGATCGTTAACCTTTCCACGTACTTGAAATTCATTTGTACCTATTTTCTGTTCTTGCCTTAGATTGTCAAAACTGACTTGGAGCCTTGCTATCCCTACATACAAAAAGATATTCAAGAAATGTGTATGTACTGTGTTACCACTAGCATCAAGCAAATCGATTGCTACGGGTATTGTATACATACCTGGACGTGTCGATTGGCCTACATACACGTGATAATCAAACACTATAGTATCTGCAGGTGAACCCAACAGTTTCTTATAAGTAAAATTGACCTGAATCCCATGTGGGAGTGGGTCCATAAAAGAAGTTCGATAACGGTTTAACTGTGATATCACATCACCTGTTGTTTTCAACTGCCACTCTTTTTGAGCAGGATCATCAATTCTAACTTCAAGGTGGGATTCATCCGCAACAACTCTGTTGACTACTAGTAGTTTTTTACTCTCTCCAAACTTATTCGTAGCAACGATCTGTATCATATTTTCCCCTTGGTTTAGATAGTATTCCAACTCGAAATCTCCTACCTGAGAGTCGACCGAAATAGGGGTTCCATTGATTGTCAGTTGGGCATTCTTATCGTCCACCGAGCCGTGAATTAATATCTTTTCGGACATTGTATTTAACTCAGCCTCGTTAGGTGAGTCTAGCTTTAATGTTGGACTGCCAAAAGCAACGGAAAAGTTAACAACCTTTTGTGTTGACCCTGCGTCGTTAATGGCTTCCACTACGATTTGGTGGTCACCAACTCTATACTCTGAGGTATATAAAAAGTTACCATCCTTGCGAAGAGTCACCTCTACACCATCAACCAGTACCTTATTAACCGGAATTGAAACATCTATTATCCCGTCTATTGTTACAGGCTTAGCTCCCTCGTTAAATACTTTAAATAACTCATTTTGCCTAGGAGTGCCTATCTCAAAGGCCGGTTTCGGCATCGCCTTACGCTTAAATACGACTGTTTTTTCAGACACGTTATCATTTAAAGTAGAGTGTGCGGTTATCTTTACCTCGTTATCACCTAGCTCTAACGGTAGGTCCAAATAATGATAAGAATCGAAATCTGATATAACACTCACATAACCACCCTCTCCTATAAAATATTTTTTCGCAGGAAGACCATTGATATAGACATCAGCAAGTTTGTCATTATTAGTATCAATTTTTACCCTAACCACAGAGAAGTATGTTTCTCCTCCGTCCATCGGCTCTTTTAAAATAATATCAGGAACAGAATCAGACGTGCCCAAAACATCAACGTAACTTAAATAGTTCCGACTATTTGTTATGGGGGATCTGTTATCTGGCAAATTGACATAATGATTTACTCGCTTCTTCCCTGTCGTGGCACCACCTTCATTAGTTTTTAGCCCAACAATGACTTTTCCAATATAAATCCCGTCTATGTTACTTTGATTAGAATCCATTTGAACAAGTGACTTCATATTAACTTCAGAATGGTTTCTTTCAACACGATCTCGAGAGAAAACATACTCAGGTTCATTAAATGTAATAATTTCATCTCTTGGATAACTATAAAGATTTTGACCAGCAACTAAAGTATACTTATAAGGTTCAAAGTTAAGACTAAAACGCTTACCAACTTGAACCCCACTAGCATTACTAACCATTATTTCATAATTCTCCAACAGAGAATCAACTCTCCCCCCCATCAGAAAGTATTCATTTACATCATTATTTAAAACCTGTCTTTTTATTTTTAATGGCTTACCATTCAAAGTAGCTTTTTCAGGAATAAAATTCACTACAGATGCTAACACCGATGTACTCGTTGACCGTACAATACCATTATCTC
>NZ_JAKEVK010000256.1:0-5710 GCF_022398435.1 Pseudoalteromonas sp. Isolate6
TATATGAACAGACAAAATATGGTGTGATTAGCGACTTGGCTGATCGCCATCACCAGTAGATGCAAAAGGTTTTAGGTATGAGTCAGGGTTGTGCACTTTCACTTTGGATGGTTGAACACCATCACTTGTGATACCGCCATAAACCTGTTTTAGCTGCGATGTGAGGATGTTTTTTAACTTTTTCTTTTTTAATTGCATTGTCATTTCCTTAACCTTGTACCTGTATTGGTTTCAATACGTTAACTCAATTGAATTTTGATAGCAATAAGCTTTGTGTTAAAAAATGAACAATAGCAAGGCGGCGCAAAGAACGATTATGTGGTGGTTAACTTATTGATTTAAAAGAAAGGCAGTCAAATAGAAGGAGACTGCCTGTATTGGAAGTATAGGTGTTACTTAAATAAGGCGTCGATGGTGCCTTGAGCAAGTGGGTGGTACCCAGGTCGTGCTTGTTGATAAACACGGTAAGCCCAGTCACGCTTGCCATTGTTAATGAGTGATTTGTATAAATTCACGATAAGCTTGCGACGACCGATACTTACCAGATGTTTTTCAAGATCTGGGTAAATAGCCTGATAGTCGTTACCTACTGCTAGCATATACCAAGCAAATGCGCGTTCAGCGTTGGTCGACTGCGTCAGCTTAAATGCTTTGTCCAATGCTTCCATACGCTCAATGGCGAGATCTCTTGGTAAGTTATTAATAAAGTGCAGCCATTCATGTACTGTCCACGAATCGGTCGGTAAGTCTGCAAGTGTTTTCTCGTCTTTTAGCCAAGCTTGAGTGAGCGCATCCACTTTTTCAAAAGCATCAGAAGTTGGGTTCGGTGCATCGCTTGGCAAGCCTGGCTCATAAATCCACTCTTTGGCTTTTTCTAAGCTCACGATACCAGGATATTGCTGTAGCAAGTTTTTGTCTAAGTAAGCGACAAATTCATCAGTAGTCAGAGACTTAAAAGAGAAAGTGCTAAAGTAGGTTTTAACAAACTTGTCGAACTTGTCACGACCAAACTTTTCTTCTAAATAAATAAGGAATAATTGACCTTTAGTATAAGGTACAGAGCTAAACGCATCGTCAGGATCGCGGCCATTAAGCTCTAAATTCATACGTGTATCAGGAGCGGCGATGGTTTTAAGTTGTGCACGCAGGCCGGCCGCGTCAAGCGCTTGCTCCATTACCGCGCGGTCACGACCGAATACTTCTTCCATAATGCGGTTTTCTACGTAAGAGGTGAAGCCCTCATTTAGCCACAGATCTTCCCATGTCGCGTTGGTCACTAAGTTTCCAGACCAAGAGTGTGCTAACTCGTGGGCGATTAGATTTACCAAGCTTTTGTCACCAGCAACGACGGTTGGCGTGATAAATGACAATCGCGGATTTTCCATACCACCAAATGGGAAGCTAGGCGGCAACATGAGCAGGTCGTATCTACCCCAAGCGTATTCACCATACATGGCATTGGTTTTGTCGATCATCGCTTGCGTATCGTTAAATTCTGCGACAGAGGCATCGAGGATTTGCGGCTCTGCAAAAATTGCAGTTTGGTGTGACATTTCTTTATATTCAAGGTTACCTGCGCCAATTGCAATTAGGTATGGTGGGATAGCTTGTGGCATATCAAACCAATAATCGCCATCTTTGATCAATGCACCGGTATTGTCCGCACTCATAACTGCTCGTACATCTTTAGGTGTATGTACACGAGCTGAGTAAGTCACACGCATTGCTGGCGTATCTTGCACTGGGATCCAACTACGAGCATGAATAGCTTGAGACTGGCTATACATAAATGGGTGAGACTTACTTGCGGTTTGCTGCGGTGTTAACCACTGTAGGCCTGATGCTACTGGCAAGCTGTTGTAGTAAATACGCGCTTTCTTAGCTTGCTCTTTAAAGTGAATAGTTAACTTTGCACCTTTCACATCATCGCGCTTGGCGAGATCAAACTTGGCAGTATGCCATTTATCATCTTTACCTTGGTACATCACTTTGTCGATTTCGAGGTCACGCGTATCTAGTACCAGTGTTCTTGCTTGGCGGTTTTGCCAATCAAGCGTGTGTTCAACAAAACCTTCTAGTTGTTTATCTTCAAAGTCAACGTCTAGGTCTAAATGCAAGTGTGTGGTAATAACGTCGTTAAGATTGGCGTAAGTGTGTTGGTCAACGGCTGCGTTTACATCAGCAGTGTGGACAAGGCCAGCCATGGCAAGGCTGAGCGTAAGTGCCGAAAGTTTAATCATAATGTTGCTCTTATAAAAAGAATATTCCCAATTAGAGCGGCTAACATAACTAATTTCTGACCATTTAAATAGTCTAAGCCGATGGGTTACATAAAATGATGGGCAAGATGACGTTAATGCGTAAGTCAGGGCAATGCGCTACACTAGCGCCAGTTTAGTTAATATTGGCAAGGTGCTGCAGTGACAAGTTTGCAGTCTTATCACACTTTTTCGCTGCCGTCGGGTTGCGAGTCCCTTATTGTTATCACAGATCCACATACGCTGGTTGAGCTCGATTTCAGTCGTCCTTTCTTTTTAATTGGGGAAGGGAGCAATACTATTTTTCTGGAAGACTATGCTGGAACCGTTGTTAAGCTTGCGACCTTAGGTATCGATATTGCTCAACAAGATGACAGTTATATCGTTACAGTTGCCGCTGGAGAAAACTGGCACCAGCTCGTTACAAAGCTGCTTGATAAAGGAATTGATGGGTTAGAAAACCTCGCATTGATCCCTGGTACTGTTGGTGCGGCACCGGTACAAAATATCGGTGCCTACGGCGTTGAAGTATCGCAATTTATCACAGAAGTTAAAGGATTTGATATCGCCGAACGGCGCTTCACAACATTAACGAATGCAGAGTGTGAATTTGGCTACCGTGATTCAGTCTTTAAACATCGTCTAAAAGAGAAGTTTGTCATTACAGAAGTGACATTTACTTTGCCTAAACGTTGGCAGCCAACGCTAAGTTATGGCCCACTACAAAGCTTGGGTGATACAGCAACCGCACAAGAGATTTACGAAGCGGTGATAGTTACTCGAAACGGTAAATTGCCCGACCCTGCGACACTTGCAAATGCTGGGAGCTTTTTTAAAAACCCAGTAGTTGATAGGGCGTTTGCATCTCAGTTGCAAAGTAAATTTCCAGAGATGCCAGCGTTTGATGTATACAATGACCATGTCAAACTCGCGGCTGGCTGGTTGATTGACAAAGCGGGTCTAAAAGGCTGCCACCGTGGAGCCATTCGTGTGTATGAGAAACAAGCATTGGTACTTGTTCATAGTGGTGGCAGCACTGGTGAAGACTTAAAACAGTTAGTGAGCCATATTCAGCAAACCGTTTGGCAAAAATTTGCTGTGTTACTCGAGCATGAAGTGCGCCTTATAACAAAGCATGGTGAATGTCAGTTGCAAAGTGTGGAATATCATGAAAAAGCCTGATCATAAAAAGCAAACGATTTTAGCGGCTTTGAACAAAGGAGAGTTTGTCTCAGGGCAGGAGTTGGGCGAGCAATTGGGTATTAGTCGCGCGGCTATTGCAAAGCATATTGCGGCGTTGCAAGAGATGGGCATTGATATATTTCGAGTAAACGGCCGCGGCTATAAGCTCAATTATAGCTTACCGCTTATTCATCAAAATAAGCTGAATGCCCTGTGGCAACAGCAATTTCAAAGTGAGTGTCCAATCGAATATCACGCAATTATAGACTCAACGAATAGCGAGCTGGTGCGCCGTTTGCAGGACAAGCAGAATATGGGCTCAGGCCATGTCTTGGTGGCTGAAATGCAGCAAGCTGGTAGAGGCCGTAGAGGTCGAGTGTGGCAATCGCCCTTTGGTGCTAACCTTTATTACAGCTATTACTGGCAGTTTGATGCTGGTATGCAAGCGGCGATGGGCTTATCCATAGCTGTAGGACTTGCGGTATATGACGCGTTAAAGGCCCTGTATGGTATTTCCGTTGAATTAAAATGGCCAAACGACATTTATCTCAATCAGCAAAAATTGGCGGGGATTTTGGTTGAGCTAGAGGGGCAAGTGGAAGGACCTTGCCACCTCGTGATTGGGATTGGGCTAAATATATGTATGCCAGAATCTGCTTCTAAACACATAGACCAAGCCTGGACAGATCTGCAAACGCACTTAGGCCAAATTGATAAAAATCAATTAGTGGTGCAGCTCACTCATTCTTTGTCTGAGCGGCTTGCCCAGTATAAAGAGTCTGGACTGAGCGAAATGGTGACCGAGTGGAATAGCCTAAATGCTTTTAAGGGGGACGCAGTTACACTGAGCACCGGACAAAGAGAGTGGTGTGGGATCTGTGAAGGCATCGATATGCAAGGCGGCTTATTACTTAGGCAAGATGGTGAGCTTAAGGCTTTTTATGGCGGTGAGATCTCTTTAAGAAAGGGGACATCATGAAGTTGTTAATTGATGTAGGCAATACTGCGGTCAAATATGCCATTGAGCAGGAAAGTAGTATTCGTCTAGTAAAAGAAGGGGATGTTGACTGGCAGAGGCTAACTGCAATTATTTGCTCTCAGGTTGGAAAGGGAGCGGGATTACAGTGGGTGGAAAGCCGCGCCTCCGAGTTTGGTCTTGTGTTAGAACAAGCACAAGTATCAGCAAGCCGCGCAGGGGTAACATGTGCCTATCCTACATTTCAAAACCTAGGCATTGATCGATGGCTCACCGTCTTGGCGGCGCATGATCTGTATCCTGAACAAGATGTCATCGTGATTGATTCAGGCACAGCTACTACGGTTGATGTAGTAACTGCAGAAGGCAAGCATCTGGGTGGGTGGATTGTTCCAGGGATTGATTTGATGATCTCTAGTATTACAGCACGTGCAGAGCGGGTATTTTGTGATGAGAACACGCCGTTTGCCGCAGAATTTGCTAAAAATACACCAGAAGCGGTGAAAAATGGTGCCTTAGCCGCAACGCTTGGGCTTGTGCACAGCGCAAAGCAGTTACTTAATAATGAGTCTGCACTGGTATTATGTGCAGGTGGATATGGAGAACTTATTAAAAACCATATCGAGTCAGCGGTTTTCGATGACCTCTTGGTATTCAAGGGTCTGTCAGTTTGGTGGAAAAACCCACAATAACTGTAAAAATGTCATGGGATTGGCTTAAAACTGAGCGTTTGAACAATAAATTTAAGATTTTTTGCATATTCCTGTTGCATCGAGTCAATGGTTGCTCTAATATCTCGCCCCGTACTAAAGCAGTGCCGACTTAGCTCAGTTGGTAGAGCAACTGACTTGTAATCAGTAGGTCATCCGTTCGACTCGGATAGTCGGCACCATCTTTTTACCCTATCTTGTATAGGATGCTTTAGGAAAGAATTTTACGTGGAGGGGTTCCCGAGCGGCCAAAGGGATCAGACTGTAAATCTGACGGCTCAGCCTTCGCTGGTTCGAATCCAGCTCCCTCCACCACTTTATTCTTGACGGTTAGAGGTAGTTAAGAACAGGTTCCTAAAGCGGGCATCGTATAATGGCTATTACCTCAGCCTTCCAAGCTGATGATGCGGGTTCGATTCCCGCTGCCCGCTCCAGTTCGTCTGGCGTGCTGATATAGCTCAGTTGGTAGAGCGCACCCTTGGTAAGGGTGAGGTCGGCAGTTCAAATCTGCCTATCAGCACCAGTCTCCGAAGAATCTTCTCAAATACTTCCTTTGAATTGTCGAAAAAATATTTATAATAGAC
>NZ_JAKEVK010000257.1:0-5697 GCF_022398435.1 Pseudoalteromonas sp. Isolate6
TTCTTTGGTTGCAGCGACTTTAGGTCGCGACTGTTTTTATGTCTTTATATCGAGATTCTTTCTAAAAGTTTATGTGAAGGTGACACCATGACATTCCTGCCGACGGACAAGCCCGCGTCTTAGATGGGGAAGGTGACTATCAAACTTCCGAAAAAGACTAAAAACCGTTAAACTTAAATCTGTTTTAAACTCAAGATATTGACCACTGTATGAAAACTCATTTAGGCAGACGAGCATTTTCCTCTATGGAACTTCATACCTTGTTCAATGGCTATATTTACTCTGATGAAAAGCTAAAGCGTGAACAGCCTAAGCATTGGCACTTTTGGTTGCCTTTGCTGAGTTATTACACCGGTGCGTATAGTGATGAAATTGGCTCACTTACACTTGATGATGTTTATTACGAAGGCCACGTTCATGTATTTCACTTTAACACCCACGGTAAAATTCAACCACGAGTGGTGCCCATTCATCCTGCACTATGGCAAGCTGGACTGGAACAATATCTAGCATTAGTAAAACAGCTAGGAGAGCGGCGTATTATGTTCGATTTACCTGCGAAAACTGGTCGTTATAGCGAGAAGGTCAGAATTTGGTTTTCTGGAGAAGGTGAAAGACAAGGATATCTACAAAAATGTGGTTTACCCAATGTTGATCAGCAAGGTATGAAAACTGCTATTAGTAGTATGAGGTTGAACTTTGAACAACAGATCCGCATCTCAGCTATTCAACTTGGTAGCAAAGCCAGTTTTCAGTATTTGCTTGGATTGAAAGAGGATGGTCATGAGGTTGAGCAGCCGCCTCTCACGATACTCAAACAAGTGATATCTCCCATACGCGTTATCAACCCAAATATAACGTGGCAACGATTTCTAGAGCGTCATTAATTGTAGTAATCAGTTACTACCACTTTGCAGATCGAGTGTATTACTATTTGCAAGGTAGGTTAAACATGTGACACGCAACATAGACGCCAAATTTTTGATCTCACCATGACGCTCAATTACTTCTTGATAAAGTGTCGAAATAAACTCGGAAAGTGTTAATTGTTCACTTTGCGCGATGGTTTCTAAAACTTGCCAAGTTTCATTTTCTAAGGCGAGGCTAGTCACTACACCTTGAATGCGAATTGAACGTTTGACCACCTTATAGCGGTGGGGGGCGGTTGATGCGTAGAGCTCACACATATTGATTCCAAAGGTAAAGTAATGGCAAAAATGATCCACACTATGGTCAGAGTAAAAGATGCAGAACAATCAGTTAAATTCTATCATGATGTATTTGCATTGGCAGTGAAGCGACGTATAGATTTCTCTAACTTTTCTCTTATCTACCTTGGTAATGATGAAACCTCGTTTGAATTGGAGCTCACTTGGAACCATGATGTCGCTGAAGAATATACGCTAGGTAATGGTTATGGGCACTTGGCGTTTGTTGTGGACGACTTAGCCGCGGTTTTTAATCAAGCCCAAGAGAAAGGTTACCAGCCAAAAGAAATAAAGGATTTTTATAATCAAAGTATATTAGTTGCTAGATTCTTTTTTATTAAAGATCCCGATGGTTATGATATTGAAGTTATCGAAAGAAGTGATGTGTATCGGTAGTAACGGATTTACTCCGCACCAAAGGTGGTCGATCTCGACATAAAATGGTTAAAGGAGTTGTGGCGTAAAGGCATGAAAACAATCGCAGTCCAAAGTTGCTGCTACGAATTTCCGTAAATTTGTAGCAGCGGGTTTAGCCCTCAGTAAATTAAGACGCGATACTTAATTGATTAGCGTGTTTAAAAATTGTGAAAACTCTTCACCTAATTGCTCATCGCGAATCGCATATTCAACAATGGCTTTAAGGTAACCAAGCTTATCGCCACAATCGTGTGAACGACCACTCATATGAAAAGCTTCAACGGTTTCCTGTTCCATCAGCATATCGATAGCATCGGTTAATTGGATCTCTCCACCAGCTCCAACTGGCGTTTTTCTTAGCAGTGGCCAAATGTTTTTAGAAAGCACATAGCGGCCAACAACTGCTAGGTTAGAAGGGGCTTCTTCTACAGCTGGCTTTTCTACCATATGCTTTATTGCACTACTTTCACCTGGGCGTAGCGACACACCATTGATATCAGCGATACCGTACTTGCTAACATCTTGCTGTGGCACTGGCTCTAGCATGATTTGGCTGGCTTTAGTATGGTCAAAGCGAGATAACATTGCAGCTAAATTTTCTTTTCCTTGATCGGCAGTGTATTCATCTAAAATCACATCGGGCAGTACAACAACAAAATCATTATCCCCAACGATAGGTTGTGCACATAAAACAGCATGACCGAGACCTTTGGCTTCACCCTGACGGACGTGCATAATCGTAACATCTTCAGGACAAATCGAACGGACCTCGTCTAAAAGCTTACGTTTTACACGTTTTTCGAGTGTTGCCTCTAGCTCAAAGCTAGTATCAAAGTGGTTCTCAATTGCATTTTTTGACGAGTGAGTCACTAACACAATTTCTTTTATGCCCGCAGCAACACACTCTTTCACTATATATTGAATCAGTGGTTTATCTACCAAAGGTAACATTTCTTTAGGAATGGCTTTGGTCATAGGAAGCATCCTTGTTCCTAACCCAGCGACTGGGATCACTGCTTTCATATCATCTCCGGTTTAAATCTTGCTGCCTTTTTTTAATTTAGCCCGCAATTCTAACCAGAATAAGTAAAGTTGCAAACGAATTTCTGTTGCAATATGTACAGTTGCTTATGAAAACCTGACTTTTAGCAGTCAAGAGTGTGGTGTTTGAGCTGGTTGTAGAGCTTACAAGCTTAAGTAAATCTTGTGCTTCAGGATTATATAGCTCGATATCTAAGTTTGCGCAAAAAAGCCCCTTTCGGGGCTTCAATTAACCTTTAGATATGGAATAATTAAAAGTTAACTGTGATTTCATTCGAGCAGATATCACCAGATTGGCACACTTTATAGGTGTAACTAGTCGCTTCTAAATTACGCGAGAAGTCTCTGAATTTACCCGAGTTTGTTACTGTATCAATAGCTTGCCCATCACGGTAAATTGTCACGGTGTCAGCACTGCTACCTTGCCATGCTAGCTCTACACGGATAAATCCTAAACGAGATTTATTGACGCGAGCAACGGATAATTCAATCTCATCAGCGCTCACCACAACAGACTGTGTAGTTGTGTTGCTGTTGCCTTCACTGTCAGTTACTGTTAATTCAACGCTGTACTCACCAGAGGCTGCAAATTCGTGAATTGGACTTGCGTCTGTGCTGATGCTGCCATCGCCAAAATCCCATACCCAGCTAACGATATCATCATTAGGATCACGGCTTTCATCCGTAAATGCTACCGAAAGACCAGATGCGACAAAACTAAAGCCCGCAACAGGAGGTTGAGGTGACGCTTCACCTAGGCCCGTTAGGTTTAGTGTCCAGCTGTTCAATGTACCTGTATCGATACCTGCATTATCTGAGACAGACAATGTCCAATCACCTGTTGCAACTTCACCATTAAATGCAGCAGAGTTAAAGGTTTGGTTAATATTATCTGTACCGCCACCTTGACGGTTATGCAGTGTTGCCACTGTACCCGCAGGAGAAGTAAGCGTAACAATTAAGTCGCCGATGTAGGTGTGTGTAATATCCACTAAGGTATTGCTATCAAATACAGTAACGGTGTCAGCCACAGTGATCACAGAAGTAATTCCTGAAGTATCGTTATCTGGAATGTCTACCGTGGTAGTATTTTCATAGCTGAAATCACTTAACCCTTGAGGTAATACATACAGTCCTACTTGCTCTTGATCCGCAAGCTCGCCAGATGTTGCGTTAAGTGTAAAGCTATACTCGCCCCACTGAGTTGAAGCCGTAGTAGGTACTGAAAGAGTTACTGTATCACCTGGCATTGCAGTAGTCGCAGACAGCGTTGCACCTGCAATTGGTGAAGTAACAGACAAGTCAATGGTGCCCTGCCAGTCAGCGACAGAAGCAAATGTAAATTCATATGTTGCTGTATCGCCAGCAGTGATTTCTTGATTTGCAGGGCGAGCTGATACTCTAAAGCCTGGCTCTGGATCTGCATCAATTACTGCTTGATTCACATTTAAGCGCTTACCAGATACAGTCTTGTCGGTAAGATCAGCATTGGCATCCCCACTTTGCATTAGCAAGTTTTTAAGCTCAACTGCGGTAAGTGTTGGGTTGATTGAAAGTACTAGAGCCGCTGCGCCTGCAACGTGAGGCGTCGCCATTGAGGTGCCTGAATAGCTTGAATAACCACCACCAGGAACGGTAGATAAAATAGCACTACCTGGTGCGCCCATGTCTACAGACGTTAGACCCCATTGTGAAAATGAAGACATCGCGTCAGTGTGTGTTGTACTTGCGATAGAGAATACGCTGTCGTGCTCGTAGCTTGAAGGATAGTGAGGGTTTACATCGTTATCTACTGCGCTGTTACCTGCTGCGGCAACAAATAAAATGTCCGCATTTTCACTTGCAGTGATCGCATCAGAAAGTGCTTGGCTAAAGCCACCGCCGCCCCAACTGTTATTAGTAACGCGAACGTTATGACCTGCATTTTTAAGTGCAACCATATAGTCAATACATTCAATCGCATCAGAAGTTGAGCCTGAGCCTGATGCATCTAAGAATTTACACCCCACGATAGACACTTCATGGTTTACACCAGCAACGCCCGTCGCATCATTACCAGACGCACCAATAGTACCAGATACGTGCGTGCCGTGACCTTGGTCATCCATTGGGTCACCACTGCCTGTGATAGCATTAATACCGAAAACATCATCAACATAGCCATTACCATCGTTGTCGATGCCATCACCTGCGATTTCACCTGGATTGCGCCATGCATTTGCTGCAAGGTCTGGGTGTGTATAATCAACACCTGTGTCAATAACACCGACGATCACGTCACGTGAGCCGATAGTGATATCCCATGCTTCAGGCGCATCGATGTCAGCATCTGCTGTACCACCTGTTTGACCTGTGTTATGCATACCCCAAAGCTCATCAAAACGGCTATCATCCGGAATACCTAACGCTTTTACTTGATAATCAGGTTCAACATAAGCGATTGCTGGGTGTGCTGCTAACTTTTCGATAGCCTGCTTCGCTGTAATACCGTCTAATTTAAAGTTTGCTAAACGACCCTGTAAAACGTGACGGTATTTGTCATCTACACCGTCGGCGTTCAGATCAGATATTTTCGCTTTAACTAGATTTCTTGCATTGGCACGAAGTGCTGCAGAAGTATTCTCTTTAAACACAACTAGGATGCTGTCATCAGCAGTAGCTGTTGTAGTTTCAATTTGAACTGCTGCTTGAGCAGTAAAAGCAAGTGCAGGTAGCAAAGCCAAAGACAATGCAGAAAGTTTTGATCTCATTATTAATAACCTTTTAATTTCAAGCGTATAAACAATACGCAATTTTTGAGTTGGTAATTTTCTGGTAGTGGCTGTGGTCTTTTTGGCAACGCATTAAAACCTAGACCTAGATATAGACCTGTGCAATGTAAAAAAAGCGTTAATCTAAAAATTCAGGATTTTTTATTGGTTGGGTGTCTTTTTCTCAAGCTAATTAATTCTTTTTTGTGAGGGAGTGTGACGGGCAGAAGTTTGAAGTTTGATCATACTTTTTTGGTAGATTCATTTTTCTACCGTAATTT
>NZ_JAKEVK010000258.1:0-5692 GCF_022398435.1 Pseudoalteromonas sp. Isolate6
GCGGCAGCGTCATAAGTGTATAAGAGACAGCTTGTAAAGTGGTGGGTCATGATGGACTCGAACCATCGACCAATGGATTAAAAGTCCACTGCTCTACCAACTGAGGTAATGACCCGCTCAAATATAAAATCTAAAGCTTGTAAAGTGGTGGGTCATGATGGACTCGAACCATCGACCAATGGATTAAAAGTCCACTGCTCTACCAACTGAGCTAATGACCCGCTCAAATCGAATTCTAAAGCTTATAAAGTGGTGGGTCATGATGGACTCGAACCATCGACCAATGGATTAAAAGTCCACTGCTCTACCAACTGAGCTAATGACCCGCTCAAATATGAATTCTAAAGCTTGTAAAGTGGTGGGTCATGATGGACTCGAACCATCGACCAATGGATTAAAAGTCCACTGCTCTACCAACTGAGCTAATGACCCACTTAACGCAGCAGTTTTTTGTTACCAATCGCCTGCTGCGGGCGCTTATAATACTTATTTAAATTTTGAGTGCAACTGAAATAGCTAGTTTTTTTCACTTTTTATGACTAAGCGCCTAATTTTAAGGCACTCAGCTCAAAAAGTGATAATTACATCTTCGCTAAACGCTCTGTTGCCAATTTTGCAGGAGTCGTACTTGGATACTCTTTAATCAGTTTATTAAGGAGTGTCTTCGCTTCAGCTGTTTGTCCCTGTTTATGTAAAATAGTACCCAGCTTTAACATTGCTTCTGGACGTTTATTCGATTCAGGGAAATTATCCACAACGGTTGCGAAGTGAGACTTAGCTTTACCATCGTCAGATTTTATTAAGAATAGCTGACCTAGCCAGTAATGCGCGTTTGGTACATATACTGAGTTTGGATACTGCTGTAAAAAACTTTGAAACTCAGGGATCGCTGCATCGTAGCGCTTATCCTTCATTATCATGTTTACTGTGCGGTCGTACGCCTCATTCTCAGACAGGTTACTGCTGAACGCTTGTTCAGGTGTAACATCTGGCGTTACAGCAGCGGTTGACTTTGACTGGTCGTAAGCTTGGCTAACGCGATTTTCAATCTCTTGATACAACTCACGTTGGCGTTGCAACACTTTTTCAAGCTTATAGCTCTGCTCTTCTGTCACACCGCGTACTTGGCTTACTTCTTCTTGTAAAAGATTAAGCTGTTGCTGAAGCTCGGCTTGCAGTAAATTGCGGGTTCTCATCATGCTCTCCAGTTGAGAGACACGTTCTTCTAGTGTTTGACTTGAATTTGCAGCTTCTGAAACAGGAGCGGGAGCAGCCCAAACTTGGGCGCTCCCGCTCATGAGTAAGAATGCTGCCAAAATAGTATTCGGCTTCATAATAACTCTTTCTTAGTACACTAATACCGCGCGACGGTTCTTAGCGAACGCTTCTTCTGTGCGTGACTTAATCATTGGCTTTTCTTCACCATAGCTCACTACAGAGATCTGGCTGTCAGAAACACCAAGGCTTTGAAGGTATTTAGCTACTGATTTACCGCGGCTCTCACCTAGTGCAATGTTGTACTCAGGCGTACCACGCTCATCAGCGTGACCTTCTACCAGCACTTTTACACTTGGATTTTTCACTAGGAAATCAGCGTGCGCTTGAAGTAATTCAGCATACTTACTTTGAATAGTAGATTTATCAAAATCGAAGTAAACGATCTGTTCTTGACGAAGTGCTTCATATTTCTCGCGTAGTTTTTCTTCTGCAGATTTCTCACGAGAAATAGTGTTTACGTCAACAGTGTTGTTATCTTGATTGGTTGCCGCTTGATTGCTTTCGCTCGCCGCGCCCTCATCAACACTTGAGGATGAGCTACATGCTGCAAGTGTCATCACTGGCAACGCGACCATTAAGGCTTTTAGAGTTTTGTTAAGTTGCATCGAGTATATTCCTATATCTTTATAAATCTAACCAGCAAAATTACTGTAAAAACGGCGACCAGGCTGGTGCCTTAACTTGACCGTCCAAGACAGGTAATCTTGCCTTGAAACGACCATCCATAGACACCAATGCCAATACCTGCTTATTATTGTGCAAGGTGCTGTATATTATCATCGAACCATTTGGTGCAATGCTCGGAGACTCATCTAGTCTCGTACGAGTTAGCACTTGAAACAGCCCGGAATCTAATTCTTTTTTCGCAATGTGGTAACGGCCCAGCGTACGGTTAACCATAATCAGACGTTTACCATCTGGGGTGATCGAACCTGCTAAGTTCATGTCGCCGTCGAACGTCACTCGCTTAGACCTACCAGTTTTTAAATTTAACTTATAAATCTGAGCATTACCACCCCTTTCAGATGTATACACAATTTCTTGACCGTTTGGATGCCAAGAAGGCTCAGTATCTATACTACGGTGACGAGTCAAGCGTGTTTCTTGACGGGTTTTTAGGTCAATTAGATAGACTTCTGTCGCACCACCTGAGTCCTTAGAGAGCACCGCTAGTAATTTAGTTCCATCAGGAGAAAACTGTGGTGCGCCATTAATACCGGGGTGACTCGTGACGAGTTCGCGTTTTCCAGTGTAAATATCTTGAATATAGATTTGCGATTGGCGATTTTCAAAAGTCACATAAGCAAGTTTGTTTGCATCCGGTGACCATGCAGGCGACATTAACGGCTCTTTGGAGCGTAATAACACCTGCTCGTTGTAACCGTCATAATCCGCAACAACCAATTGGTACGGCTTATCTTGGCCGTCACGTACGATGACGTAGGCGATCTTAGTTCTAAATGCACCTCTTTCACCTGTTAAAGCTTCGTATACAACATCGCTAATTTGGTGCGCATAGTTTCTAAAGCCTGTACTGCTGACAATGCTTTGGCGTCCTTCAAGTACATGATCGTCACTTTGCATTAAGCGACCATTTGACATAATGCGAGTTTCACCACCAGTAAGCTGTGCTCTTATCACATCAATCAATTCATACTTTACCAAGTAGCGTCCAGCAGATTGCTGAGTCACGGTGCCTACTACTACCGCTTCAATCCCTGCATCTACCCATGCAGCGTAGTCAATCTCCGAGTCAGTTGTAGGTAATTGAGGCATGTCAGCCTCAGCAACGGGCTTAAATTTACCGCTGCGCATCAGGTCCGCAGAAATAACGTCACTTAAACTCGACGGCATTTCACCAGTGCCATTATACTTAAATGGCACAATCGCGATGGGTCTAGCACTGTCTACCCCTTCTGTTATCACAATTTCAAGTGCGGCTTGCGCAAACTGTGATACGCCCAGAGTAAAAACCAGCAATAAGGTTGTGAACTTCTTTAGCATGTTCGTCCTTTAAAAATTTGGTTTAATTGTTAGATTGATATTCTTAAGCTGCTCAAACACGTCTTTATCTTTAGAAACAGGTAAAGTATCTGCCATTTTCACAGCACGGATAGCAGCTTCACAAACTAGTTTGTCGCCGCCCAATGACTCTACATGCGTCACAAGGCCGTTAAAAGCTAGACGGATGTTTACTCGGCATTGTTTACCTTTCATTGTTTCGTCAATAAGTAAGTTTGCTTGAATGCGTTGCATGATAAGCGCTTTAAACTTATCCACCTCGCTCAAGACTTGCTGTTGACGGATCTTCGCTCTTGCTGCCTGCTCCTTAGCAAGCTGATCACGCAGCATTTGTTCTTCAAGTGCCTTTTGACGTTGACGCTCCGCTTCTTCCGCTTTTCGTTTTTCCTCAGCTTCGCGACGTTTCCTCGCCTCTTCGGCCTTTCTTAAGCGATCTTCCTCAGCTTGACGCTGGGCTGCTGCCTTTTTAGCAGCTTCTTCCGCTGCGGCTTTTTCAGCTCTCGCTTTATCAGCCTGCTCACGTTGCTTTTTCTCAATTTCGCGAGCGCGTTTAGCTTGCGCCTCAGCTTGGCGAGTCTCTTCCAACTTAGCTTGACGCTCTTGCTCCAGCTTTTTAATGCGCCTAGCTTCGGCTTCACGGTCTTTTCTGGCTTGCTGTGCACGTCGCTCAAGATCTCGAATACGGCGATCTTCAGCTGCTTGCTTTTCCTCTTCACGCTTTTTTAAATCCGCAATCTTTTTCTCAACCGCTTGCTGATCAACCGACACCGCAGAAACCGCCCTTTCAGGCTTTTGATCTTTTTGCTGTGGATTTAAGGTGACTTCCATCACAGTAGGTGTTTCAACTTGAAAATTTGCCGTAGCAAATAGCAGACCGCCAATCGCGCCATGAAGCAATACTGACTTAACTACACTGCTAGATAATGAACTCATTACTCATCCTCAAATGATTTAGTCATTAGGCCAACAGAAGGAACACCCGCTTTTTTCAAGAAATCCATTAAATAAAGGACTTCTTGATACGACACTCTGCCTGAACCTTTAATCATTACAGGAGTATCTGGATTTTGTTCTAACTTAAGTTTAATCACTGCGGCTACTTCTACTGCATCCATTGGCGCTTCAGGGTCTGTACCAACAGTCACAAAATAGCGACCTTCAGCATCAATGGTGGCAATAATCGGTGGCGAGTCTTTGGTTTCAACCAATTCAGACTCTTCCATCTGAGGTAGGTCTACTTTTACGCCGTGCTGGATAAGTGGAGCCGTTGCCATAAAGATGATTAACAACACCAACATAACATCAATATAAGGAACGACGTTGATCTCCGCGACGGGACGACGTCTCTTACGCTGATACATTTTGTTTTGCCTCTACTTGTGTTGCAGCCTGACGATAAAGAATATTAGCGAACTCTTCCATAAAGTTAATGTACTGAGTTTCGAGCTTTTCTACATTTTTGGCAAATCGGTTATAGGCCATAACCGCTGGAATTGCCGCAAACAGACCCATGGCTGTCGCAATCAACGCTTCAGCAATACCTGGAGCAACCATTTGCAGTGTCGCTTGTTTCACTTCACCGAGCGCGATGAACGCATTCATAATACCCCAAACCGTACCAAATAGACCGATATAAGGACTAATAGAGCCAACTGTCGCTAAGAAAGAGAGGCTTGATTCTAACTTTTCAATTTCACGAGAAAGCGCGACACGCATTGAACGGTGAGTTCCTTCAACAACAATCGAAGGAGATTGGATATTGCCTTTTTTATGCTTTGCAAATTCTTTAAAGCCGGATACAAATAACGCTTCTAATCCTGTTGCACTACCAGCCCTTGCAGCTATTTCATTATAGAGTTTGCTAAGATCCATACCGGACCAAAATTTTTGCTCGAAATTCTTTGATTGGCTTTGGGCTTGAGAAATGACAGTTTTACGTTGAAAAATAATTGCCCAAGAAGCAATAGACAATCCCACCAGGGTCAACATAACAAGTTGTACCAAAAAACTGGCTTTTAAAATTAGATCGACAAAATTTAGTCCCGATTCCACGTTATTATACTCCCAAAAGTGTTTCGGCAATGGTAGCCATTTATATTTTTACGCTCTACCGAGCAATATCTAGAGATAGACTAGATTTACTACCAAAAGGTTCAGCTAGTTTAACCACACTACAAATACCTTACAATCTCAATACTGCGAATTCATTGTATTTGACGATAAATAGACCAGGACAGTTTAACTCCCTTTGCTTTACCCAAACTTAAGCAAATCCAACAATCTCCATCACAGCCTCTAAATATGACTGAAAACTGCATAAAATAGGAGTTTTATGCACAAATAGAGAATAAAACCCCACAAAATAGATTGGTCTTACCAATTAACAACAGAT
>NZ_JAKEVK010000259.1:0-5662 GCF_022398435.1 Pseudoalteromonas sp. Isolate6
ACGTAAACAAACGTAAATAATGGGAGTGTAAGTTAGTACCTAGGCCCAGAGGTTAGTACACACAGAATGCCCCAAAAGAAGCCAAAATACGGCTCCTTTTGCGAACTCCTAAAAAATTAGAATCAATCGAAGGTAAGGTCTACAAGCAGTCAGCGTGAGGGTAAGTTGTGAGTTCACCTAAATGCACTTGATAACTATTGCCGGTAATAGCTGTGGTACCGTAATGCCCGGCATCAGAACCAATAGTAAACGCCTCAGAAGCTGGGATCCCTGCTTTGATAAAGGCTTCAGCATCTGTTTTGGCATTGCCATAAGCACGAACGACTTCAATACCCTGCGCTTTTAAGCGATTAATTTCCGCAGTTTTATATTCTGCCGTTTTAAACAGGCTGGTTTCATTGCTAAGTGATGTGCGTAAAAAGCCTTGTGGTAAACCCATCCAACTCAACCAACCGCGCGTCCCTTTAGCATACCAATACACTCTGGCTGTTAAGAATACGGGTTGATAGCCCAAATCAAGATAGTGACGAACTAAATCATAAGCGCCATCTTTGGGGTCGGCATGATCTATTCCTGTATAGTCGCCAATTTGCTCGGCATCAGATTCGGTTAGCGTGCCGTCGATATCAAACAGGACCGCTTGAGTACCTGGCTCAACGACTGTGACATAACCTTGTGCACCAGTGCCATCAGCTGGCACGCCTGCGTATACACGATACTGACCTGCCGGCAGTTCAGGCAAGGTGATAAACGCCTTACCATCGCCATTGGTTGTTTGCTCACCAAGATACTGCCAATTTGTGTCCGACTCAGAACGGTAGTAAAACTCCACCGACTCGAATTCCAAGTCTTTATGGGTGATGCTACCGTAGTCAAATTTAGCAGTGATCTGAGTGACAGCTCCAGCAGCGGTTACTTGATCATGCACCATATGGTAACTTGGTAGCCAAGATAAGTATTTGTTAAACGAGCTAGAAAAGCTACGCTTGACCATATTTGGTGCTGCATACTGGGTTTCTAATGCGGTAATACTTGGGCAAGTAGGGGTTGCCAGCGAAGAAAAAGAAGCGAATAACGCTGCTGTTAAAATAGAATGTCTCATGCACGACTCCGTGTTTATTATTTTCAATAGCGAATACGTCACCTAAACATAAAAATACGCATGTTCAGGCAACAAGGGACAAGGCGCAACGAACTGGCCTTGTCATAAAACGCTAGAGCATAAACTCAGAATGTGTCAAATTTGTTAATCAAAGAGTTATTATTTAACATTCCATAAATTATCTACCATTTTTTGAGTGCTTACCTCCATACAGCCTTGGCGATTAACCCCGGACCATAGGGGGCTAAAATCGCCGCTTCCTCGCTTTTCAGCTACGGCGCGTAATGGTGTCAAAGCGGCTGATGCATATGGGAAAGTAGGTACATCTTCATTAATGAAATTCAGCTCTATCATTAACCGATTTTCAATCCCACGTGCAGGGCGACCAGAAAACACATTGGTTACGGCGGACGGCTCAGCCAGTGATTTGAGTGCCTCTCGATGTACCTGAGAAGTGTTAGCTTCATCACATAGTAAGAAACAAGTGCCTATTTGCGTTCCACATGCACCCAGTTCATGCATCATAGTGACATCATGATGAGAAGCAATACCACCTGCAGCCACTACAGGTACGGATAACGCATCAGCGAGGATCGTTACCAATTGACGAGTATGCAGCTGAGACTCAAGTTTTGTCTCGGTGAAGGTTGCTCTATGCCCACCCGCTTCAATCCCTTGTGCTATCACGATGTCAGCACCATTTTCAGCTAACCATATCCCCTCTTCCAAGGTCGTTGCTGAAGATAAAATAGTCGTCCCCCACGATTTTACCAACTCGACCAATTCGGCATCAGGAAGACCAAAATGAAAACTGATCACGGGAGGTTTATAAGGGGCAATGGCCTCGGCCATTTCCCTATCAAATGGGCGTCTTAAGACTCCCATATCATCGCTAGGTGTTAACTCCAGCTCATCGTAATATGGAGCCAGCTTTTTCTTCCAATTACCTTGTTGATAAGGGTCAAGTTCCGGCATTTTATGGCAAAAAAAGTTAAGGTTATATGAGCCTGAAGCATGTACTTTGAAATGTTCAATTTCTGCAACAACCTGCTCTTTACTTAACATACCGCAAGGGATTGAACCGAGTATTCCGGCATTTGTTGCTGCGGCCGCTAAGCGCCAATTTTGCACGCCTGCCATCGGCGCTTGGATCATAGGTATAGAAATATTAAGTAATTCGGTGAGCTGCATCACAAGGTCCTTGTTTTAGGCAAAACGACATAAAGCCGAAGGTGTTTTCCAGTGTGAGGAATAAGCGCTTAACGGTCAATGATTGTGCGTTTAATAAAGCAAACTTTCTCTTGCCAAAACAACCATGTTTGAAATAGTGTTTTTATAACAATACAAGGACGCCATGATGAATATTTCTCTAAGAGCCATTGATAAACACAACTACGAAGCCATTTGCGATTTAGATGTCAGCCCTGGACAGCAAGATTTGGTAGCCTGCAACATGTTTTCCATCGTGGAATCAAAATTTAATGATGGCTATACCACACGCGCAATTTATCACGATGATGAAGCTGTTGGGATGCTAATGTGGGTACAAGAGAGTATAGAACGTATTTCCATTTGGCGCTTTATGGTTGATCAACAATTTCAGCAACAAGGAATTGGGCGTAAAGCACTCACCCTCGCACTCGAAGAAATCAAGCAGACACGAAACCTTACCACCATAGAAATCTGTTATATACCGAGCAACCCCGTTGCAAAATCGTTTTACGCGAGCTTTGGCTTTGAAGAAGTTGGAATCGATAAAGAGGATGGTGAGATGCTAGCGGTGATCAAACTTCCTTTATAACAAGTTGTAATCTTCGGTAATTTGCGCAAATGGAAACGTAGGTTACACTTACTGACAATGTAAGTTAAGCTGCTCAAAGGAATCCGAATTAACATGCATGAGCATACAAAGCGCATTTGTGATTTTCTTACCGAAATCAATCTACCTTTTCGGTTTAAAGACGTAGAAACTGACTCCTTCTTACCCGGTTTAAAAACAGTGAATGGCACCCTATACATTGATAATGAAAAGCTGCTTTACCCGGGGGATATTCTGCATGAAGCCGGACATATTGCAGTTTGTGAGCCTATTTTTCGCCCTCAGCTTAATGGTGATGTGTACAAAAATGGCCTCAAAAATGGGCGCGAAAAACAGGCAATGCATGGTGAAGAAATAGCAGCGACGGCTTGGTCAGTTGCTGCTACTAGCTATCTCAACTTGCCCATTGAAGTTGTATTCCATGAAAAAGCCTACAAAAATGCCAGAGAGTCATTGATTGACGCCTTTAATACTGGTGGCCTTTTTGGTCAACCCCTGCTTACCGCTTGGGATATGACTTGTCCAAGAGAAGGCTTCCCCAAGATGCAAAAATGGATAAGAACGCATCGCTGGATCAATGAATTAAGTTAGCTCATTCCCCATTTAAACCTTAAGCAGCCTAGCAGCTCGAAATAAAAAAGCCCGACTACAAAGTCGAGCTTGGGGAGGCGTGGCGCTTTGGATTGCCACTTGCTTACTGATTAAATTCTTTCTCAGACAGTTTGCCGTCTCCGTCGCTGTCTAGCTTATCAAAGATTGAAGCAAGAGATTCTGACAGTGACGCTTCGCTTTTAGAGATAAAGCCATCTTTGTCTAAATCAAAATCGTTAAATTCTGCTGCCATTGCTGAGCCGGCAAAAAGTACTGTGGCGGCTGTAATTGCTGTTGCTAACTTTTTCATTGTGACCTCCTAGCCTTTAAAGTTAGAGAATTCAGAAGCGCTTAGCTGACCATTTTTGTCTGCATCTAGCTTCTCGAACTGACCAAGTAGTGTTGATGATACTGATGCTTCTTGCTGGCTGATCTGCCCGTCTTTGTCCTTGTCTACATCTTGAAATGACAAGGTTGCTGCCAGTGCCATCGTACTCACCAATACACCTATGGTCGTTGCACATACCGTTCTAAGTTTCATAGCCATTCTCCTCACTATGCCCGTCTCTCATTGCGGCTCTAGTCGCAAATTAACCTTTAAAGTTAGAGAACTCAGTTTCGTTTAGTTCTCCGTCAGCGTTTACATCTAAGTCTTTAAACTGCTCGATAAGCGCTGTATTTACTTTTGCTTCGCTCATGCTAATAGCACCATTGCCATCTGTGTCATAGCTTGCGAAATCTTCACCAGCAATAGTATTTGCTGAAGCCAATGTTAGACCTGTGATTGATAGTGCGATAAGTACATTTTTCATCATTCTGCTCCTAAAATTTCCTAAATATGATTTGCTTTTGGGCGGCTTGATTAGCCTTGGTAATTTGCGAATTCAGACTCGCTTAACTCACCGTCGGCATTGCTGTCTAGTTGCGTAAATTGCTCTGCAAGCGACTGATTTACTTTTGCCTCAGTCATGCTGATGGTGCCGTTACCGTCAGTATCATATTTAGTGAAATCTTCACCAGCTAATGCAGAAGCTGAAGCGAATGTTAAACCTGCAATTGAAAGTGCTGCTAATACGTTTTTCATGATAGTCCAATCCTTCTGTCGTGTTCGTTATGGCGTCAAAGGCAGTGGGCGCTAAGCCCACCTAGCGATTAACCTTCGTAGTTCGCGTACTCAGATTTGCTTAGCTCGCCATCGGCGTTCGTGTCTAAGTCTGCAAACTGTTCAGTTAACGAAGTGCTTACGCTTGCTTCAGTAACGCTGATTGAACCGTTGCCATCAGTATCTAGTTTCTCGAAATCGCCACCAGCAAATGCTGATGCTGAAACCATTGATAACCCTGCGATTGATAGTGCTGCTAGTACATTTTTCATAATCTAACCCTTCAATTGTGTCATTTTGTTCTGATGAGCTAGGCATGCGGCCCAGCTCCTTAACTCATTACTCGATCCAGTGCCAAATTAGCCTTCGTAATTTGCGTATTCAGACTTGCTTAGCTCGCCGTCGGCATTAACGTCTAAGTCCGCGAATTGCTCACTCAATGACGCGCTTACGCTCGCTTCAGTTACACTGATTGAGCCGTTGCCATCAGTATCCAATTTTGCGAAGTCATCACCAGCAAGTGCTGATGCTGAAACCATTGATAAACCTGCGATTGATAGTGCTGCTAGTACGTTTTTCATAATCTTTTCCTTAACTTGGGGTATATTTAAAAATCTGCTATTACGTTATCGGCTCGTTATTAGCCTTCAAAGTTATCAAACTCAGACTGGCTTAATTGGCCGTCTTGGTCGGCGTCAAGGTCTTTAAACTGCGCCATTAAATTTGGATTCGCTTTTGATTCGCCTAATGAGATGTAGCCATCTCCATCAACATCGTATTTATCAAACTCAGAGTCTGCGTGAGCACCTACTGATGCGAAAGAAAGTACAGCTGCTGATAGTGCGATTGCTAAAGTTTTCATAATCAGTTCCTCTCATATAACTTGTCGTTTCTGCTTCTCTGCGTTGGTTTGCGTTGAAGCGAATGTTTTTTGCTTTCGAGATAACTATTCCAACTTTGATGCCAAAGTTTAAAAGAATATAAAAATCAACAAGTTAAAAACCAAAGTGGATTTTTATTAAGGATGGATTCAGTGAGATTGTTGCCA